>CAZQFI010000102.1:0-3940 GCA_964592545.1 uncultured Geobacteraceae bacterium | reverse complement strand
TTGATGGTCAGAAAATCACCTTCCTTGATACTCCCGGACACGAAGCGTTTACCGCCATGCGTGCCCGTGGTGCCGGTGTGACCGATATCGTTATCTTGGTGGTTGCTGCTGATGATGGCATGATGCCGCAGACAAAGGAGGCGATTAACCACTCTAAAGCGGCCGGTGTTCCGATTATCATTGCTGTCAATAAAATTGATAAGGCTGATGCCAACCCCGAGAGGGTCAAGCAGGAACTGACCGAATATGAGCTTGTCCCCGAAGAGTGGGGCGGTGATACGATTTTTGTCGAAGTATCGGCAAAGCAGAAGACCAACCTCGACACACTGCTTGAGATGGTTCTGCTGCAGGCTGAAGTTCTTGAACTGAAAGCGAACCCGAACAAGCGGGCCAAGGGCTCAATTGTTGAGGCACGGCTGGATAAAGGGCGCGGTCCGATTGCCACTGTGCTGGTGCAGGATGGAACGCTGAAGATTGGTGACTCCATCGTTGCCGGACTCCACTTCGGTCGGGTTCGTTCGATGACAACTGCAACCGGAAGACAGGTCAAGGAAGCGGGACCGTCATTTCCGGTCGAGGTGACCGGTCTGGGCGGCGTGCCGAATGCCGGCGATGCTTTCCATGCGGTTGAGACTGAAAAAGCGGCGAAGGAAGTTTCGCAGCATCGTCAGTCGAAACAACGTGAGATCGATCTGTCGCGCAGCAGTAAAGTTTCTCTCGACCAGCTGTTTGAGAAGATGCAGGCGGGTGATGTTGAAGAACTCTCGGTGATCGTCAAGGCCGACGTTCAGGGTTCGGTGGAAGCTGTCCGCGATGCACTTGAGAAACTTTCAACCGATGCCTGTCGTTTGAACGTCATTCACACGGGTGTTGGCGGGATCTCTGAGAGTGATATTACTCTGGCAACAGCATCCAATGCGATTGTTCTCGGTTTTAACGTACGTCCCGAGACCAAGGCAAAAATTCTGGCCGAAGCCGAAAAAGTTGATATCCGGCTCTATTCGGTTATTTACGATGCTGTCAACGATATCCGTGATGCAATGGAAGGGCTTCTTGCTCCGACCCTTGAAGAGAAAGAACTGGGTCGTGTTGAGGTTCGAGACACATTCCATGTCTCCCGTGTCGGGACAATTGCCGGGTGTTTTGTTGTCGATGGTAAAATCGTCCGTAATGCTCAGACCAGACTGGTTCGAGATAATGTTGTCGTCTGGGAGGGGAAACTGAGCTCCCTGAAACGCTTCAAGGACGATGTGAAAGAGGTCGGTAACGGTTACGAGTGCGGTATCGGTCTTGAGAAATATAACGACATCAAAATCGGTGATATCATCGAAGTTTATGAGCTTGAAGAAGTCAAGACATCACTCTGATGGGACTTCGATGGTTGTCGGTGTGGTGCGCATAGATCTGCGGTTGTTTGATGTCCAGTCACTGAAGCAGAAGCGTTCACAGATCAGCCGGATTCTTAACCGGCTGCGATCCAGATTTTCGATTTCGATTGTCGAAGTTGGACATCACGATCTGCTGCAACGGACAGTTCTGGGTGGCAGTGTGACCGGTGGTACCGAAGCTATTGTCCGCGCTGTTTTCAGGAAGATTGAGGAGGAATTGTATTCCTCCGGTGCTGTTGAGTTGATAAATCTGGAAACAGAATTTTTAAATTACGGGGAAGAGATCCATTGAGCAGTTATCGTCCAGAGCGGGTCGGTGAGCAGATTTTTAAAGAAGCAACCCGCCTGTTGTTATACAGCATTAAAGATCCTCGAGTCGCTTCAGTCACCCTGACCGGTGTGCAGATGTCGCGTGACATCAGTTCGGCACAACTTTTTTTTACCGTGAGTGATGAAGCGGCAGAGCGGAAGAATGCTGAAAAAGGGCTCAAGAGTGCCGCCCCGTTTATCCGGCGTGAAATCGGTAAGGCGATGCAGTTACGTTTTGTCCCCGAGATACGCTTCAAGTACGATAAATCGATTGTTTACGGCCAGAAGATAGATGCATTGCTGCATCAGGTGCGGGAAGATTTAAATGGTCACGAAGCAGATAGTTGAACAGATCGAGAAGAATCACCGCTTTCTGATCGTGGCACACGAAAACCCTGATGGTGATGCGATCGGTTCGACGTTGGGACTGGCGTTGGCGTTGCGCGACATGGGAAAAGATGTCGTCGCTTATAATGTCGACGGGGTTCCTGAAATTATGCGGTTTCTCCCCGAACATGAGCTGCTGACCCAAAATCTCCCCGAAAATTCCAGATTTGACGTCGCTTTTGTCCTCGATGCCGGTGATATTAATAGAACGGCTTTGCCGGTTGCCGATCTGTGCGAGACAATCATCAATATTGATCATCACCCGTTATCGACATTTGGTGACATCTATTTTCTTGATACGACAGCCAGTGCAACGGCGGCTCTGATCTACCGTCTTTTGCTCGAATGTCACTATAAGCTGACTTTGCCGGTTGCTAAAGCCCTTTATCTGGGGATCCTTTCCGATACGGGATCATTCCGTTACTCGAGTGCCAATCAGGAAGCTTTTCAGATTGCCGGTGACCTTGTCGGTCTTGGTATCGACCCCTGGGAAATCTCAAGCAACCTTTACGAAAGTCACGATCCGAAGCGGATGATACTGCTCGGGCTGGTCTTGCCGACACTGAAGATATCATCCTGCGGTCGCTACGCCTCTGTTTCCATGACGCGTGAAATTTTGAAACAGTCGGGGGCAACAGAAGAACATGCGGATGGTTTTGTCAATTATCCCCGCGCGATCCGTGGTGTCGAAGTCGCATTGTTTTTCAGTGAAATGGAAAATGGCTTGTTCAAGATCAGTTTTCGGTCCCGTGGTAAAATCGATGTCGGGACAATGGCGCACAAGTTAGGCGGCGGTGGGCATCATAATGCCGCCGGAGCCAAACTCAGCGGTTCTTTAGCCGAAATTCAACAAAACGTATTTCAACTCATTGACCAGCTTCTCGATTGATTCCCGTGCACGGACTTCTACTCGTTAACAAACCGGCAGGGCTGACATCTCACGATGTCGTCCGGCAGATCCGCCGTATTTTTCACACCCGCAAAGTGGGGCACGCCGGGACTCTTGACCCGTTAGCCACCGGCGTCCTCCCCGTTGCGATAGGTGACGGGACAAAAATTCTCCAATTTCTTCTCGCCGAGAATAAATCGTATCGGGCAACTTTGAAACTTGGAATCACAACAAATACTCTGGATGCTGAAGGGGAGATCGTTGCCGAGCGTCCGGTTCCTGATATTACAGAGGATGTTCTTCAGACGGTACTTGACTGTTATCGTGGTGAGATTGAGCAGCTGCCACCGATGTTTTCTGCGCTGAAAAAAGATGGTGTCCCGCTGTATAAGCTGGCCCGTGAAGGGAAAACTGTTGAGCGTGAATTGCGCCGGGTGACAATCGATCGTCTGGATCTGATCGCCCGCACAGCCGATTATATTACGCTTGAGGTCGATTGTTCCAAAGGGACGTATATCCGCACTCTGGTCAGCGATATCGGTGACCAGCTTGGTTGCGGTGCCCACCTGGTTGAGTTACAGCGATTGCAGAGCGGCACTTTTACCATTGACGAATGTCATACTCTGAATGAGCTTAAAGAACTGGAACGGCCCGCTGCTGCGCTCATCTCTCTTGATGCGGCGCTGCGCGGTTTTCCCGCTGTCCGATTGAATGATACAGCTGCAGCAGCACTGAGATATGGAATCCCGCCGCAATCAGAACAGACTGAGCCTGCTGATAGTCTGCTGACCGGGCAATTGGTGCGATTACAGATTGATCAAAAACTGGCAGCAGTCGGGCGTTATGCTCCCGCACGGATGAAAGAAAAACGGGGCGATTTTGAACTGATTCGAGTGTTTGTAAGTCATTAAAAAAAGAAGTTTAATCTTTACATCAGCGCATGAACTGTGGTAGAAATCGCAGCTCT
>CAZQFI010000101.1:0-4800 GCA_964592545.1 uncultured Geobacteraceae bacterium | reverse complement strand
CAGGGGTCATTCACGGAAAGTCGTGCTCCGCATATCCGGCGGTCGGTCCTGATGTGGAACAAGCGGGTGGAACCTGGCTGGCAAATAATGAGACATTCAGCGATGCTCACATCGACGGCAATCTGGTCACTGCTCCGGCCTGGCCCGCCCATCCGGAATGGATAAGAAAGTTTCTGGAGGTTTTGGGGACAAAGATAGAACCTTAGAGACCAAGCGGAAGCGTTCGGGAACGGTCATTTGCAACGATGATCGTTCCCGAAAAATCAATGTCTCATCAGCCGCTCAGTGACAAATCCATTCAGAACAGAAAAGATAACCAGATAAACGACCAGAACGAGCGCATAGACCCAGCCAAAGTAGTAAATCATCAGGGGGAGAAGTTGGGGCTTGACACTGCGGGCATAAAGAAATGATGCGATCAGCGAGGTTCGCATCCCCTTCTTCTGAAGATCCTGCAAAACGCCGTACCAGACGTAGATCGGCCCCATTGACAAAATCCCGCCGATAACCGCGATAAAAATACCTTTCCACCCCGAGTCTTCGCCGACATGGTTTTTCACCCAGCTCGGTTTCACCAATAAATTGTTCAGAAACATGAAACAACTGACCAGTCCCAGAATCGGCAACAGCTTTTTCAACATCTCCAGGCTAAACTGTAAAGCGATAAAGGTTCGGTCTGAATCGAAGAGAAAAACCAGCAGATAAACGACAATAACCAGCAACAGGAACAGGTAAACACCCCAGACCGATTCGTTCTTGCCAGCTTTCTGTTTTGCGCCAGAGGGACTCATCACCCCTTAACCCGCCAGAAATCGCATGGTCACAAGAACCAGAAACGCGATAAGGATAGCAAAAACAAATGAAATGCCATTGCGAAACAAAGCAAAACGGGAGCCAAAGGTTTGAATTTCGGCCGGCAACTGGATACTTCCGACGGTCACCCAACTGACCAGCAATGCCGTCACCGCCATCAGGCTAATGCCCTGATCAATGAGTTCACCCCCCAGGACATAACTGACCAGAGGATTGCCGATTGAAATCGAACCAATCCCCGCACCAATCAATCCATCGGTGAAAAAACCTCCCCCCAGAAAGGCGGAAAGCCGATCCATCGGGACAAATTCCATGATCAGCCCGGATAAAAGGACCACAGCAAAAATATTCGGAAACACCCGCAGCAGCATTTTTCCGGTTTTGCGTAGACTTTGCGAAAAATCTGTCGCCTTCTTCTGTTCAGACCCATTTTTCATTGAGACAAAAAACCCCTTTTACAACTGACCATTGACCCATTGGATAATCGCAGCGCTCGACATCGCCCCCGACTGCCGAGCGACCTCCCGGCCATTTTGAAACAGCACCATTGTCGGAATGGAACGAATATTCAGCTGCGCGCCCAGCTGCGGTTCCGCCTCGGTATTTATTTTTGCCAACCGGATATGGGGTTCAAGCAACGTTGCCGCTTCGGCAAACGCCGGTCCCATCATCCGGCACGGACCACACCAGGGAGCCCAGAAATCGATCAGCAATGGAATATCATTCTTTTGCAGATACTGCGGAAAAGTCGCCTGGGATAACTCAATCGGGTGACCACTGAACAACGGACTGCCACACTTTCCACATTTAGGATGAGCAACAAGACGCTCCTCAGGAATCCGGTTCACAGCACGACAGCCAGGACAGACAACATGCAGATGATTCATATTCCCTCCGTTTACTCACTGATTCAGGGTTAACGCTCTTAAGACTTCTTTTTGCAGATCGGCCAGATAAAATGGTTTCAAAAGTCTCCCGACAAATCCATAGTCGTGATAATTCGCCATAATCGGGTCCGTCGAATAACCACTTGCAGCAATAATCAGGGCATCAGGGTCGATCTCAAGGATTTTCAGCGCCGCCGCTTTGCCCCCCATCCCTCCCGGGAGGGTCAGATCCATGATAACCAGATCGTATCGATGTCCTGCTTCTTGCTCAGCCAGATATTTTTCCCAGCCAGCTTCACCCGTCGCTGCAGTATCAACACTGTAGCCACAAATTTCCAACATCTCGACCAAAATATTTTGCACAATAGTTTCATCATCAACAACCAAAATCCGCCCACCCGATATCGGGGTGGCGGAAGGATCTGTCAGATACGCTGCCTGCTCCTCAGCATCCATCTCAGCCGGCAGATAAATGGTAAACACCGTCCCCTCGCCAGGTTTGGAAGTAACGTCAATTCGACCGTGATGCTTGTCAATCATGCTGCGAACCATTGCCAGGCCCAGACCGTTACCGGTCTGCTTTGTGCTGAAATAGGGGTCAAATATTTTATCGACAACATCCGCAGTCATACCGATTCCCTCATCACGTACCGTCAATTTCACATAGGGACCCGAAAGGGAGCCGATACCCTGGCCGTCGAGGACAATATTTTCCGCTGTCACATAGAGGGTGCCACCCATCGGCATGGCGTGTTTCGCGTTGATTGTCACATTGGCAATCACCTGTCCAAACTGTCCCTTATCGGCCTTGATCGGCCAGAGATCGCTGGAAAAATCGAACGTGGCACTGACAGAGCTGCCACTGAGATTAAACTGGACAATATCACTGATCTCCTGCTGGATGCTGACCGCCTCCAGAACAGGATCGCCCCCTTTGGCAAAGGTGAGAAGTTGCTGCGTCAGTCCGGTCGCCCGTTCCAACGCCTGATGGGCGACCTGAATATAGGAATAGGCAGCATGATCGCGCTCAATCTTCCTTTTTGCCAGCTCAATGTTGCCGAAAAGCCCCGCAAGGATATTATTGAAATCGTGGGCGATCCCGCCCGCCAATAAGCCAACCGATTCCAACTTTTTCGCCTTGAACAGCTCTTCTTCATTTTTCAGTTTCTGCGTTTCATCGCGGAAAACAACAACGGTACCGCAGATGTCCCCGCCACCCGATATCGGTGCGCTGCTGACGACAATCCGGTAGGTTGATCCCTCTTTTGAACGCAGTCGTTTTTTATACTCTGTCGAGGACTGCGAATCGACAATTTCGGCAAGTATCCGCTCAGCGGATTCGGAGTCGTCACCATCATCACTGAGACAGAAAACATCCTTAAAAAACTTTCCGGAGGCCTCTGCCTGAGTCCAGCCCGTCAGGTTCTCGGCGACCCGGTTCATCAGAACAACCCGCCCACCACAATCGACCGTAATAACCCCATCAACGATCGATTGCAGCGTCACCTGCAGTTGTTCCCGTTCATCCAGCAACGCCTGCTCAGCGACCATTTTATCGTTGATCATCTGATTGGCAAATTCTGCCATCTGATCAAGTTCGGTAAACTTGATCTGCGTTCGATCAATCATCTTGGAAGAGTGGGCCGCCTGACTGAAAAAATCGGTAAACAGATTAAAATCGTTCCTCAGTTTTTTGCTGATCCAGCCCCAGATCACAATAAAAAACAGGATCGTCACGATAACTGCAAAGCCCAAAAGGAGCAGGTTTGTCTTGATCTCCTGTTTAAGTCCCTGCTGCATCGCAAGAATCTGCTCTTCCACATCATCAAGATAGACGCCGGCAGCAACGATAAAACGATGATCTTTCGTTAATTTGAAGAAGCTGGTTTTGGGGCTGGGATTGGGGTTGTCAAACTTCTTATACCAGTAGTCGACATAGCACTCGCCATGTTCACGCAACCCGCGTAAAAACTCCTGCCGAAACAGCTTGCCCTTTGCATCGGGCAATGAGTCGGAGAGATATTTTCCGATCAGATCGGGCCGATTGGGGTTGGCATACATAATGGCGAACTTATCCCCGCCGTTGATATCAAGAAGTTCGAGGATAAAAACATAGCCTCGCCGATTGGGGCCAAAACGGTGATTTTCTACATATTCGGAAATTATCCGATGAATGGAGTCTTCGACGGCATCCAGATAGATCCCGGTACCGATGTACCAGCCGAGAGGTTCAAACCCTTTGATGAAAGAGATTTTCTGATAATCTTTTTCCGTACAGTGGGGCTTTGTCCAATGATAGCGGTAAAAGCCTTCTCCCGAGTCCTGAACAATCCGGATCATATCACGGGTAATGTACTTCCCCCGGGAATCCTGAGCATCGTAGTTATTTGTCCCTTCAAACTCACGATAATCGTCATACAGGTACGACAATCCATCGAGCCCGCTGATAAAAAAATACCCATCTCCACCGTCAAAACGAACCGGCCTGAGGGTCTCTACAATAATTTTGCGGATTTCATCAAGGCTTTTACTGTCTCGATATTTCTCATAGATATTTTTTGAAATAGCATAGGCCTTATCGACCCGCCCTTTCATATTGTCCTGTTCCTGCTGAAGAATATGTTCCGTTTCAAAGTCGATCAGCTTAACAACCTGCTCAACCTCCTGCTTAATCAGGCTCCGCTGTTGAGCCACAAAATCAGAACGAATCTGCTTGATGCGGACAGCTTCCTCGTGAAAGCTCCGGGAAATATCGATCGTAATCAGAACCCCGGCAAGAATCAGTAAAAGGACGATTCCCCATAGCCGGATCGATTTAAGAAAGCTGACTTTCTGCTGCATCAGCGCCTCGCTGCCCCCACCAAAAAGAAAGGTTCAATGGTAAGTATACACTACTCATTTATGGAAAAATCAAGACATCGGGCAGAAATTGCTATTCAGGCACCAAATCGTGCCAGATTAACGAACCGGCCCCGCCAGAAAATTCGTGGCGGGGCCGGGATGTAACAGATATTCAGCTGAAGGAAAAGAGGCTATTCGTCACTTGTATTTCTCAGTGCAGCAGCCAACAACTCAATCGTATGTTGGACCCGCACCGGCT
>CAZQFI010000100.1:0-4246 GCA_964592545.1 uncultured Geobacteraceae bacterium | reverse complement strand
AACCGGAATCAGCTCATCAACACCGAGGACAACATCGTAGTTTGCCTCAACCTTGAATGGGCCACCCGAAATCGCACAGTTACCCAGCGCAATAACGTAGCGTGGAGCCGGCATCTGCTCATACAGGGTCACAACAGCCGGGGCCATTTTGCGATTGACGGTACCGGCGACAATCATCAGGTCGGACTGGCGTGGTGAAGGACGGAAAACCTCGGCACCGTAACGGGCAAGGTCAAACCGGGCCATACCACAACTCATCATCTCGATCGCACAACACGCCAGACCAAAAGTGATCGGCCAGAGGGAGTTGGCACGACATAGATCAAAAATCGCGTCAGACAGCTTCATCTGGACAAACGGCTTCAGTTCTGAAGTCTTGGTTCGTTCCGAAGAAGCGCCATCATAACGCTTCATACACTCTTGCGTGTAAGAGTGGACGTTTAGCAGGCTTTTCTTCTGTTCGGCCACGTAAATACTCCCTTAACCCAGGCATACACAATCGCCAGAGATAAAATTCCAACAAAGATCAACAGTTCAGAAATTCCACGGACAGCCGAAACCTTGTCAAAGGCGGTTGCAACCGGGAACAGATACAAGACATCAACATCGAATGCCAGAAAGATCAACGCATACAGGTAGTACGAAATATCAAAACGGATATTCCACGCTGTTCCGTAGGGGTCCATACCACACTCGTATGTCTCAAGTGTCTTCTGGTACAATTCCCGCGGCGCAAAAATTCTGGAAATCAACAGCGGTGCCATGCCACAGATCACGCCCATCGCCAGCAGCACCAACACATACATGTAATCGACCAAATATTGTTCGGCCATAACCAATCTGCCTCCATAGAGAGGGAATTTGAGTGTGTTGGAACCGACCTGAAAACCGGCGCTCCTTCACACGTTTCCGCAATGTGCATCTACACATTTCACGACAGTGTAGACAAACCACGTACCTTCTAGCGGAACGCCACTTTCTTGTCAAGATTTTTATTATTGTGTTTTTTTATACCAAAAAGAGGTTAAAAGCTAACCCGTTGATTAAACATAATTTATTGCGTTAATAGCGATAATCCTACAGTAGTTTTGTCATCTTTCCCGTGAATACTGTATACAATTTTCATGTGGTGAAATTATATAGACCTGGGGTCACAATTACGGATGGACAGGCTACCCTGCTTCTACATCCACCTCGACTCGCAACGCCTGCCACGGGTCGGCATTTGTTTTTCTTTCGATCACCCGGGCCTGAAGCTTTGCACCCTGAAGTAACAGACGGCTGATATGACGATTGTCACTGCGCGGCACATATCCGAGTTTGTATCCCCGCCACTCGATTCGGACGGCATAACAGTCGTACCGGTTATTTGTTTCCGCAATCAGCCGAAGCAATGTCCCCTTATTCAACCGGTTGAGCAATCTCGGACCGGAGTAGTGCTGAAATCCGGCGATGCTGAAGCGATTCATCTGGTAATGTTGTTTCACCACCTCAGCATCAGCTTGTCTCCCAAACACAAACGGCAATAACAAAGCAGCACCTCTCATAAATGTTCGACGGTGTACTATCATAGTGAAGACTCCTTTCATCTCCGTGATCCTTTTATAAAAACAACTGATCTCCCCGCCCCCACAAACCACGCTATCCTGGACACACATCGAGACAGAATAAGTCACACAATCTCAAAAAATAAAAACAGCGCACAGGTTTCTGGCACCTGTACGCTGTCTAAATAGGTGACTCCTGAAATTGAATCAGAGAAACAAGCTAGCTTTGTTCCGTTCCAACCATCACAATCAGAATACAGCGGATGCGATTAATAATCGTGCGGTATCCCCTGGATATGCAGTGCCAAATGGTCATCTTCATCGATAGTCTGAACCCAGCCATTATTGGCGTCACATTTACTGTCGAGATCGTTGATGTAAGGCTTGATATCGAGCAGGGGCGTGTTGTCAAAAACATCGAGTCCGGAGGTGTAGACGCGACAATCAACAATTTTCCTGATTCTGACAACACTTAAACCGATCGGGTTGGGACGGAGTGGCGAGCGGCTGGCAAAGAGTCCAACCTGCTGTCCCTTTGCCCACGGCGGCGTCACCGCCATCTGAGCAGCACCACTTAACCGGTCGACAAAATAGAGGACGTAAATATAGGTGAAAGAATCGAGATCTTTCAGCCCGGCGACATATTCGGGGTCGAGCTGGAGAAAAAACTCCTGATCACTTTCTTCAACAGGCTGGTAGGGGGCACTGTCCAGATAGGGCGTTCTAATTGTCCCGATCGGCTGGAAACTGATCTTATCCATCTCTCAGCGCCGGATCCGATTCATCAGTTTCTGAAATCTGTCGGCCACCTTTTCATCTTTTTTCGCTTTCAGCTGCAACCGTCGTACGGCGGAACTAAGAGATGAGACATCGCGATTAAGGCGGTCACCGAGAGCCGTCATAGTATCGCAGCCGGTTTCGAGATAGAGCCAGGCAAGATAGGCACGTGCTTCAGCATAAAGACGGTTTTTCCCCGGCGCGGCCAGGTCTTCTTCGGTCAGTTTGTAGCGCTCCAGAACAATCCGCAGCACTTTTTCGGGGTTCACCTTCGGGCGATATTTCTGCCGGGACAACTTCATGACCCCGCGGACAAACTCAACGTCACCGAGAATCCGCGGATCGGCCTCACTGCCACGATTGAAATCGATCCGGGACTCTTCGGCTGATCCCTCATTGACATAGGCATGAAATTTCATCAGAGCACGGATGCCAGTCTCTTCAATTTGCAGATAGGTCCGGTCGGTCGTCAACCAGAGGATTTTATCACGGCCGCAATAAGCGAGATGACTGCTCCACAGATAGTTCATCGGCGACGTTTCCAACCCGGCGCGGACCGGCGCAAGGTGGATCTCGCGGACCAGCGGCAACAGATATTTCTCGGGATCGATCAGAATCGCCTTGTAGCGCCCCTGAAACAGGTGTCCCGCCTGGCTGTGCCAGTCGTTGAACCAGCGAGTATAACGGAACCCCAGCTGCTGCATAATCCGCGAAAGGGGGATATCGGCAACCTCGACAACCAGTTGCAGCGATGTCGGCAGCAAACAGTAGGCATGCACTTTGTGACCGAACTTCTCTATCCCCTCCTGGATCAACAGCAAAAAACGGGTCTGATCCGTCGCATCGTGAAAAACCGGCTGATGACCATTGCCATGCAGGGTCACGTGATAGACCGCACCGGGAAAGTGTAGACGGGGTTTCCGTGCCATCGGTAACATCCTCCTCAAAAGTCGGCTAAATTGCAAGCCTGCCCCTCAGTGGAAATGATAACAAAGGAAAGGCTGATGACCAAGATAAAATGACCAAAAATAATGCAATCGCGACTTGTAACCGTCCGGCCGGTTCCGTTACACTGAAAACTTCAGACAAACACTGTTATAATTCTTTCCATGTCGGGATTTTCCATGAAGGAACCACCCTCAAAATCAGAAGAAGGAGGAAACAGATGAAACGTTTTTTGGCCGCTATCGTTTTACTTGCCGTAGCAACCCTGTTCACCGGTTGTGCCGGGATGAGTTCCAAATCGGAGACAATGGATTACAAGGTCTCGGTTGCCGGCACTGCCAAGCTCGATAAAAAGGGGAGCATCGAAATCAGCGGTACAGGTTTTAAACCGGGAGCTGACATTGTCCTGATCTTCAATTCTGCCGACGGTATCAAAAGCGATCTAAGCGGTTCTCTCAAGCCTGCACCGGTTGCCGATGCCGATGGAAACTGGAAAACGACCTGGGGATATGGACGGATGGTCAAGAAGAAAATCATCAAGGCAGGTAGCTACAAAATTGATGTGGTCAATGAAGACTACGAAACTTTGACCAGCACATCGGTCAGCTTTAAATAAAAAAACAATCTAATCTGGAGGAAAAAATGCGTAAAATTCTTGTGCTGATTATTGCTGCAGCCCTGATCTTTCCACTGACATCGCTGGCTGCCTATCCCGAAAAACCGATCAAAATTATTGTCCCGTCCAAAGCTGGCGGCTCTACTGACACAACAGCTCGACTATTTATCAAGTCGGCCAAAAAATACTGGCCCGATGCTGAGTTCGTTATTAAAAACATCGGCGGTTCCGGTGGCCAAAAGGGTTTTGAGGAAATTGCCCGGGCCAAGCCAAACGGTTACACCGTTGGTATGGTTTTCACCACTCAGGTTGTCGCCCATATTGTCTCCAAACGGGCCCGTTATACCCTCGACAGCTTCCA
>CAZQFI010000099.1:0-3224 GCA_964592545.1 uncultured Geobacteraceae bacterium | reverse complement strand
CGTAAAGGACAATAAAGGGCAGTGCAATCGATGCCTGGGAGAAAATATCGGGGGGAGTCAGAACCGCTCCCATGACAAATGCCAGCAACAGTGCAAATTTCCGATTTTTCGCCAGCCACTTGTAGTCAACGATCCCCAACCGGGCCAGGAAAAAGATCACAATCGGCAGCTCAAAGACCAATCCGAAAGCGATCAGCAGTCGCGACGCCAGGGTGAGATAGGCTCCCATCGACAACATCGCATTAATGCCGCCAACATTGGTTCCGTACGTCACCAGAAAGGAGAAAATCATCGGAAAAACAAGGGTGAAACCAAAATAGGTTCCGGTTCCGAAACACAGGGAGCTGAAGAAGACAAACGGGATGGCCAGACGTTTTTCATGACCGTAGAGGGCCGGGGCAATAAAACTCCACACCTGCCAGATGATGACAGGAAACGCGACAACCAGCCCGGCCAATGCTGAAACTTTCAGAATGGTAAAAAACGGCTCCGTCGCATTGATAAAAACCAGGGAACTCCCTTCGGGCAGGGATTGACGAACCGGTCCTGCAATATATTCAAACAGCTTCTCCCCGATACTGTAGCAACCAAGAAATGCCACCAGCCACGCCAGAGCAGAAATCACCAGGCGCTTGCGCAGCTCTCCCAGGTGTTCGGAGATTGCCATCCCATCAGACATTGGACTTTGGCTCCACGTCTTTTTCTGTCGCTGCAGCCTCTTCGCCGGTCTCCTCCGCAGTAGCAACAGAGGCAGGTTCCGCAACAGGGTCTGCTACCGCTGTTTCGGTAACAACGGGGGCCGGCTCTTCCTCTTCAAGCCGCGATAAAGCTTCGTCGGCATTATCGGGAATTTTCTTCTCGCCCTTTGCCTGAAGCTCGCGGTTATAGCGCTCATCCTCCGCCTTCATCTCCATATCGATAGTACTTTTCAATTCGTTGGTTGCGCGCTTAAATTCTGCAAATCCCCGCCCCAGTGAACGCGCCAGATCGGGAAGTTTTTTCGGTCCCAGAACGATCAATGCCAACGCGGCGATCACGATCATTTCGGTCATGCCAATTCCAAACATCTCTCTCTTCCTCCATTTCAGGATCCCGCAACAACCGATATCCATCCGGGACACTCAACAGCTGTCGGGGGAAAAGCCCCTCAACCCGCCGAGAATAGCCCTGCAGGGGCAGAGTGTCAAGCATCCGCCGTGCGAAAGGATTGACATCCCGAAAGATTCTAGTCTACCATCCGGACTCATTTTCCCCCCGCAAAATAGAGGTGATAATTGATGAACCAAGAGACATTGAAAAAACAGATCAAACAACTGGCTGCAGAGAAGGATGCCTTGCTGATCGCTCACAACTACGAGCGCGATGAGATTCAGGAAATTGCCGATGTCACTGGAGATTCTCTGGCACTATCGATGGAAGCGGCAAAAACCGATAAACAGGTAATTGTTTTCTGTGGAGTCCATTTTATGGCCGAAAGTGCTGCGGTTCTGGCGCCCGAAAAAACGGTTCTGCTGCCCCGTGCCGATGCCGGTTGTCCGATGGCCGACATGGTCACGGCCGAAGCGCTGAAAAAACTGAAACAGCAACATCCCGATGCCACCGTTGTCACCTATGTGAATTCGAGTGCCGAGGTGAAAGCTGAAAGCGATATCTGCTGTACCAGTTCCAATGCTATCAGCGTGGCACGCTCCGTTGAATCGAAAAAATTATTGCTGGTTCCCGATCGCAATCTTGGTCGCTACATTGCCAAGCATGTTCCCGAAAAGGAATGTATTTTCTGGGAAGGTTATTGCCCGACCCATGATCAGCTGAACCTTGAAGAGATCAAACGGGCCAAAGCTGATCATCCCGATGCTGTGTTCATGGTCCACCCCGAATGTCGGCCCGAAATCCTGGAACTGGCCGACCACATCTGCTCAACCAGTGGAATGTACGAGTATGTTGCCAAAAGCCCGGCGAAAAAGTTTATTGTCGGGACCGAGAATGGCATCCTCTGGCGGCTGAAGAAAGAAAATCCCGACAGAGAATTCATCATGCCAAGCCGTTGCCTGGTCTGCCCCGATATGAAGCTGACCGAACTGGAAGATGTTCTGCGCTGCCTTGAAACGCTGGAACCACGGGTCACCGTGACCGAAGAGGTTCGCGTAAAAGCGAAATCAGCTCTTGATAAGATGTTGGCGGCACCCCGCGATTAATCAAATCTGTTCAGATAAAACAAAAACGCCGCTGTCATTAAATGACAGCGGCGTTTTCTATTGGACCGGAGCCTCCGGCGGCTCCTTAACCTGCGATTCGGGAAAACTCTGAGCAATCTTCATCATCGCCGTTTCAACTTCCAGTTTCATTTTGCTGAAACCTTCATCACTCAGCTGCAATGACTCTTCACTCAACCGCTCGACCAGTCCGTCATTTTCGAGCTGACGCAACCCTTTCAGCAGGGCAAACTTGATCTTTTTTTCTTCCGTCGTATCCCCCACCATCTGAGCAAAGCGACTGGCCAGATCAATATTTTTCTCGTTTATCAGCGCGGCCCGAGCAAATGGGGTTTTCGCTTTCTGAACAAATTTGCTTAAAAACAGGTAGACAACTGTCTGCCACAACTCTTTATTGAATGAAGCCAATCTCTCTTCCTTTCAAGTAAACCGCAGAAACTATTCTGTTGCTTTTTTTACTGAATCCTTAACCGACTTAAATGCCTTATCGATCTTCTTGCCGACTTTTTCTGCTCCGTTCTCTTTTTCACATCCGATCGTCGTAGCAGCAAATAACACCAGCAGGCCAAACAGTAGAACCTTGGATATTTTCAGTTTCATAATTTCCTCCCTGAGATTTTAAAACTTGATTCTCTAAAGAACCCTCGGGATAAAACCCGATCGGGTTTATGGAAAACAGAGGCATCATAGTTTTCTTTTTTACGAGATGCAAGAAATGAAGAATGGTATACTACTCTGCGTATATTTCAGGTCAACATTACCTAGCACTGGAACCATACCGCTTAAAAATAAACCTATTTTCAGAAAAAAGGGAACACATGAAACCTTGCTGTTTAATTTTTAAAAGATTACTGCTCCCGGCACTCGTCATCGTTATTATGGCAACAGGACCTTTTGCGGCAGAGTGCCCGGACAACCTGACCGCTATTACCGCCAAAGACCCGAAAGTTCCGGTAGAAATTCTGGGTTATCGGGTAAAGCCTCTGACAAAATGTGAGCTTGAAGTCGAAG
>CAZQFI010000098.1:0-2956 GCA_964592545.1 uncultured Geobacteraceae bacterium | reverse complement strand
CTGAAAGTCTCGGAAATTGTTTTTCTGCGTGATTTCCTTGCTGATCCACAGCGGTTGCGAGCCGCATTGGTCAAGATCGATCTATTCTCGCCGGTTGAAGAGTTATTCTCCCGCGTGGCTGGATAAGGCGATGGCAATCTTTATCCTTGAAAATTGTACCGGGTGCGGTGCTTGTGTTGCTGCCTGCTGATTTGATGCATTGATTCTTGAAACAGAACGTTTCGATGGTTTTGGTCGGAAGCGGGCAATTGTTGATGAACACACGTGTTGTGACTGTGATGAATGTTTACCCGCCTGTCGATATCTGGCGATTGTTTCCCATCATTAAAAAAGCCCCCGTCTTGCGACGGAGGCTTTTTGTTTGACAGGTCGAACAATGATCTTTACAGAGGACCACTACTCATAACGGTACTCAGCTCTTCGATCTTGTTGTTCTTGATCCGCCAGTTATAGATATCCTGCATATCCTTCATAACCTGGAAGACCTGGAAGAAACCATGCCAGTGAGCATAGTCGGGGCCGTTCATCGCTGAACCCTGACGGGCACGACGACCGGTGTGGTGCCAGAGGTAGTACATCAACTCCTGGAACCCGTCTTTCCATGCGTCTTTCTTCAGCAGACCCTTGGCGGCCAGATCTTTCTTCATCTTGACAGCCTCGTCCCAGTAGGTGTTGTACAGAGCAACAGCACTGTCGGTGGTTTGCATGGTGGCTTCAGTATGGGAAGGACCGTGACAGTTGATACAGACTTTACGCATCAACTTGTCGCCTTTCGCACCATCACCGCGAGCACCGCTACGCAGTTCGCTGCGCTTGTGCATCAGGTCCCATTTGAGACGGTCGTTGACATTGTGAGTCGTCTCAAGCTCGCCGATACCTGACATGTGACAGGTTGCACAGGTCGGAGCGGTGTAGTCGCCGGGTTGCCATGTTCCTGGAGCGCTGTCCCATTCCCACTCGTCGCCATGGGCAAGGTACATTTGACCGTGCTTGGACTCGGTGTAGATTTCGATATCGGGATGATCCGGGCCAAGGTGGCAGCTTGCGCAGGCTTCCGGTTTACGAGCTTCCGCAACCGAGAACTTGTGGCGGGTGTGACAAACAGTACAGGTTCCGACCGAGCCGTCGGGATACAACGTACCAACACCGGCAGGCCAGGTGCTCTTGATGGGTTTGTTGTCGGGACCAACTTCAACGACAGAACCGTGACACATCTGACAACCACCTGTTCTGGATGCGTGGTTTACCAGAGTTCCCTCTTCGACGCCGAGGAATGCGGCACCTTCGTTTTTGATTTGCAGAGCAACCAGCTTGCCACCGGCTTTTTTCTTGTCATAGACAGCAGCGCGGGACAGGTTGGCGTGACCCGATTTGAGGAATTCATCAACCTCGGTCGGGTGACAGCGGGCACAGGTCTTGGAGGAAACCATCGGTGAGATCATGATATCGGTTCCTTTGAGGCCTGAACATTGGCTTGCCATCGGTGATGTGGCTTCGACGACGTGACAGTCATAGCAGGAGATTCCTGCATGACCCATCTTGCCTAGTTTCCAGTCTTCAACAATCCCTGGAGTCTTTTCGGCGTGACATTCGATACATTTTGCCGCCTCTTCAGTGTAGCCACGCTTGATTTCGATTTTGCGTGGTGCCAGATTCGGACTGTTGGCAGCAGCAGCCATTCCGACCCAGATAAACAGGCACGCAAGACTGAGTAATCCGACTTTTCCATAAAATTGTTTCACTTTAAACCTCCTTTTCGCTCAGTTATTTTTCTTCCGCATAAAACTCATTGACAGTCTTCAGCATATCTTTATGTCCAACATGCATATGACATTCGGTACATCTCTTTTTGGCTTCCCCTCTCAGGTAAGAGCGGTGAGCCGTTAGACCTCCCTTGGAAATTCCCGGCGGGGTCAGGTTGTGGTGACAACGGTGGCAAGCGCTGTCATACGTAAATTCGAGACGATTTTCTTCGGCATTTGCCGCCCAATCAAATGTTTTTCCATCAATCGTGAAATTGTGAAAAACATCACTGGTTCCGGTGATTGCCTTGGTAACAAGGTAATTTAAAAATCCTTCGTGAGGCAGGTGACAATCAACACATTGCGCGGTAAATCCCTGGGGGTTTTTACCTCCGTGAACAGAAGCTTGCCATGATGTTCTAAATGGTTCCATGACGTGGCACTTGGCACAGAATTCATCAGTGTTGGTTGACTCCACCATAAAGCCGGAAGCCAAGACCAGAAGCATCGCACTGACAACGCCAAAAACCGCTCCGAGTATCCACATCTTTTTCGCTGTGGACATCTTCGGCTTTGGAGCCTTTCTACTCGACATTCAATCACCTCCTTGCTTGAGTGGCAGTCTTTAATCGGTCGTTCGGCTAATCTTCTTCGTAATAATAAAACAATTCATCCATTGAATAACACTTAATAATTAATATCAGACTTTCGTTCAATAGCAACCTACAGCCCCCTTATTATTGGTGCAACAGATATGCCGTAAAAAACTCATTATTTTTCATGGACATATTGGAACTTGAATATAATTTTTGTTACCGGCAGGTAGCTTTTTTGAATCTCTTTGTGTTACCGTTCGGTAGCAGTTGCCTGTGGCGTAACCTGTTGCGATGACATGGAGTTTTCCAATATGCAGCTGAAAACAAAGCTTATCCTGCTGATCAGTCTGGTGATCTGCCTTTCGTATGGGGTGACTTTCTATCGAACTTCCAGTTTTCAGGAAGATCTGGTGGTTGAGCAGGCAACCCGCCAGGCGAAGATGTTATTCAATCAAATCCGTCTGACGCGTCAGTGGGTGTCGGATCACAACGGGCTGTTTTTTGTGAAATCTGATGGTGTTGAGAAAAACCCGTTTCTCGATCACAGTGAAATTCAGGATGCTGAGGGAAACTGGCTGGTCAAACGCAATCCGGTAATGGTGACCCGGGAGCTTTCGG
>CAZQFI010000097.1:0-10921 GCA_964592545.1 uncultured Geobacteraceae bacterium | reverse complement strand
CTTGTCATCAACGGTTCCCGGGCACGCCCCTCAATCCCCTTGTTCTTTGAAAAGTTCTCCAGAGGCAACACGGCAATCCGGTTAATGTAGCCAAGGCCGATGGCTGGACTGGTAAAATGGTGTCCTCCGGTTGAACTGCATCCGGAAACCAGCAGACTGAAAATAAACAGCAACAGAACAGATGTTTTCACAGAAGTTCCCCTTTAACCGTACCGAAAAATAGTGACCGCATGATCTGATCTGCTGGCACCACAGACCAGATCATGCAAAAGATGTACCCCGCCATATCTCCCTCTTCCGCTCCATAACTAAAAGTTATAGCTGACCGTTATCAGTCCCGACCATCGGTTCTCGGTCTCGCTTTTACTCCAGTCGAGACTCTGCCGGATGCTGAGGTAGGAACTGATATCCCAGTTCAGGTTGAAACGACTGCCGTGCGAGGTTTCCTGATCAATAAAGCTTAAAATGTAACGAAGATCGGTCTGAATTTTATTGGTCAGCCGCCAGTGCAGTGAGGTTGAATAGCTTTGGGTCTCCTCCTCCACCATCGCACTGGCCGTAAAGGACAACAGCTCGGAGGGGTGGTAGAGCAGTGAAGCGCTATGGCTGCTGACTTCGTTGTAGCTGTAGAAATACGAAATGTTGAGCCGTGAACTGACCCGGGCCATCAGGTTGGCCGTGCAGGTGTTGTCGCGCGTCGTGGTGTTGTCTTCAAAATCGCGGTTCAAATTCCATTGATAGGTCAGGTTCGCTGTCAGATCGGGGACGATGACCGTCGCCAGGTTGGCACTGATGCTGTCGGTGGAGTGATCTTTTTGATCCCCGATATAGTGGTCGTTGCGCGTTCCGTTTAAAGAAAACGTCGTCGAATCAACCGGACTCAGCTGGTAGGAAAATGCGTAGGTACGATTCCAGGTGTCGTCCTGTCCCTTAATTTTGTCGCGGTACTCCCCGGCGCTGAGCGAGATATTGACGTAGCGGTTCATATTGAGATGGGTGCTGAAAATATGATTGTCCTGAACAGAAAGGGCACTGCGATCTGAATCGGAGATGCTGCGGTTGAAACTGTACCCCAGCTGTAACGGCCCCCACGGGCGATAGTTGACACTGGCTTGAATGTTTTGGGCCGTATAGTCGTTCGTCACCGTATCCGACGATCCGGTGACCTCTTCCTGGCTGACGATTTCTGTAATATATGCGGTACTGAACCCCGGATCGGCATCGAGAACAATCTTGACATAACGGACCCCCGATACCGGGTTGGGAAAAATAACCCGGGCAATCGTGTGGTCATTCTCAACCTCTTCGATGTAGTCGACGCTGGGAATTGCCGGAATCGGTACCCAGTTATCGTTGTCCTGGCTGGTATAAAACGACCAGTGCAGGCGTCCCTGGGTTGTCGTCGACAGATTCCGGTCAAAATAGAGCTTGAGCCGGCTGAAAGTCTGGAGATCAACCTGTAACGCCAGATTAAGGCTCTGCCCAACAGCTGGAATCTGAGCACTGGTGGCGGTCAGAAAATCCTGATCGTTCAAAGCCGGAAGAGGCGGGAGGGGGTCGTCGGCCGGGGTGTTGTCAATCCCGGCAAAAGCTGCCGCAGCGATCAGATCAACCAGAATCTGCCCGCCGTCAATCGTAGTGCTGGTCTCCGTGGTGTTGATTGAATACTGGTGTGATGCACTGAGTGAAAGCCGGTTATTGAATAAATTTTTTGTCAGCTGAACGTTGGTTGAATGACCGACCGTTTTATTTGTCGAATGGCTGATTTCATCGGTATTGGTGTCGTTACGATAATTATACCGCAGCTTGATGAAATCCCATTGGTAATCGACCCCCGCCGAAAAGTTATCGCTGTCACTATCGAGGGTCACAGGTCTTGCGTCGTTACTGCTGACCGACTGTCCGTAGCTTAAACGAAACTGGGGATAGAGGGTATTTTCAAAGTTGGTGGAAAAATTACTGCTCCAGCTCTGGTAGGTATATGTCGGGTCATTCCCGGTCTGACGAATATTCTGTGAACCGCTGAGGTTGAAGCGAAACAGATCATTATTGACCCCGACAGAGAGAGAGGGTGCCAGTGTCGATGTCTTATCTTCTCTCTGCTGTTCGGTTGTTGTATAGCGAAGGTTTCCATTGAGATTGATCATCGCGGTTGGATCATGATCAAGTGAAAGGTTATAGCTCTGCCCCAGATCCCACGGGCCGTCATCATCGCCGAACGGAACGCTCCAGTTCCCATTCAGGTGTAACAGAACTGCACTGCTGGATGGGGCAGAAAGGTGGATGAGAAACAGGCATAGCCCTGCCGCATACCACAGGAGAGAAAACGGCTTTGTAGTCATCAGCATAGGCAGCTTCAATTCCTGTCCGGGACACCGGTATGGTGTCCCGGACAGCAGGGATTATTCCCCGGGGAAGATCAGGGCGTGAGGGTCGCCATGACAGGCAAGGCACCCATCAAACCTGTCGAGCATCGCTTTACTGTGAGGCAAGCCATGGCACTTCTGGCAGTCGGGGATATAACCATGGGTATCGCTATGACAATATGCGCATTGCAAGCTGGCATGTTTTTTAGTCGTTCCCAAAAGCATTTTCGCGGTCTCTTCGTGGCAGCCTGCGCAGGCAGCCGTCGGAGTATCCTTGCTGAAATGGATCTCGGTCGGTTTATGGACAGGGTGACAACCGGTACAGCCCGAATTTTCAACAAAAGCCATATGTGGTTCATCGTGACACTCGACACATTTGGGAATATAACCGTGGCGGCTGTGGTGACAGCTGTCGCAGCTTTCCTCACTGTGTGCACTGGGATACTGCTGAACCTCAGCGGCCTGCTCCGTGTGACACTTTGCACAATTCTCCGCCAGAGTTGTCATATTCACCAGCCCGGCAATCGGTGCGTGGGGGTTGCCATGACAATCGAGGCATTTTTTGAAATCGGGTCCGTGAATCTCACCGTGACAGGTTTCACATTGAGGAACAGCCTGCTTCCAGCTGCTGCCCGGACGGTAGGTATGGAATGTTTCGTGACACTCCCGACACTCCTGCCGGTGCAACCCACCGTTGTCGCGAATGGTATTGAACACCGTTTCGTGGCAACGGGCACACTCAAGGGTTGTCAGTGGAACCACCTTCCGGGTGTAGGAATCGGCTTCATCTGAAGCTGGCGGTGGCGTGGATGTTTTACTGCCCGTGTTGCTGGCGGTTGCCCCCATGGCGATTGCGGACGGCTCAAATCCCCCCCAGACAATGGTCAGCAGCCCGATAACTATGAATCCCAACAGATTTTTCTTCAGTCTCATCATAAGACCCCTCTTTTTTCTCAGTCGCAGGTTAGATGTATTCATCATTTTTCCAATCCATGTGCATCAATGTGGCACTTCAGACAATTGGGGAACTTTTCGTGCAAGATGCTGGCGTGTGGTATCCCGTGGCAGGTCGTGCACTCGGGAATAACCTTGTGCTGGCCCTTGTGGCAGTACGCACAGCTCAAATCCTTGTGCAAGGTCGATGTCCCCGCAAGAAGATCGGCTTCCGCAGCGTGGCAACCACTGCAGAACGATGATGGAATCGTCTCCGGATACTTCACAACCGTCGGCATATGCGGCTTATGACAGGTCAGGCAATCCTGATACGTCATTTCAGCGGTATGCGGGTCGTGACACTCGAGACAACTCAGGAACTGACCATGCTGGAGGTGGCACTCCTTGCAATCGAGTTCGGTGTGTTTGCTGGGGTAGTCTGTCAGCTGGGTTCCCTCTCCGGCATGACAGGAGATACAGATCGGCTTGACCGGTGATATCTTTGAAAAGTCGATTTCGAGGGGATGGTGCGGATTGTGGCAGTCCAGGCAACCATTCACCTGATAGTGCGCCTTCTCACCGGGATCATGGCACATGGAACATTGCGGGATCGCATTCACCCCCGTCGGGGGGTGTTCAGCATGGCAATCGAGGCAGTTGATGTCGGTAGTGTGTTTGGCGCCCCGGGCTGAAACATCTGTGACAATGGCTTCGTGACACTTCTGGCAGTCATCAATCTCCAGGAGTGTCGGTGCGGCATTGGCTGCCACAGCCAGGAGCAGTATCATACTGCAACCTAATATCTGGCCTGTAATTTTCATCTTTTCCTCCCAAAATGGTCTATTGAACAACGTGTTGAGCTTACTAACCTTTTCACACTCTATTGATAGATCTAACCTCCCTCCCGAGGTTGGATCGAAAAGATCTGGACCCGGTGATTAAACGTATCGGCAACGTAGAGAACGCCATCCCCATCAAGACAGAGAGAGCTGGGATAAAAGAAAGAGCCCGGTCTGGTTCCCTTGCCGCCAATCTCGTAAAGCCATTGACCTGTCAGGTCGTAGACCAGAACGGTGTGGCGCAGATAATCTGAAACATAAATACGATCGTGGAGATCATCGACAGCAATCCCGCGAGCCCGCGCCAACTTCCCGCTGTCTCCCCCCTTATCCCCAAAGCTGAATAAAAATGTTTCATCGGTGTCATAAACAAAAATGCGCCCCCACTGCTCACTGAGAAAATAGAGTCTGCCGTTCTGATCCCGGGTGATTCTGACAATTTCTGCCGGTTCACGAACACCGAGATGCTCATAGTGGGGGACAATCTGGCGTAAAAACTTCCAGCTCCGGTCAAACACCGCGACCCCGTTCTCACCGCTGCGTAAGACGTAAAACGCATCATTCGTACCAGCCATGACCTGGCGGGCAACAGCTGACGACTCTCCCTGACTTTTCTGGTCCAGAACAACCTGCCGCTCAGGGAAAAAAGCATTATCCAGAATACTGATATGCCCGGCAGAAAAGGTCTGACTGCTGCCGCAACAGACATACAGTTTTTTCTCATAGCGCATCCCGCTGACAATATTTTCGAGTCCACGTCCCCGACCGACGGCATCGGTCGGATAACCGTTGTGGTTGAACAGAACCAGTCGGTTATTCCCGGCATCGACGACATAAAGTTCGTCTGCCTGTCGGTCGTAAAAAAGGGCCGTCGGGTATGCCAGTGGTCGCTGATCCGGTCCCTGGGACATGATTGCCTTTAATCGAACATCATCCGTTTGGACCGCCGCGACAGGAACAGACGTTATCGCTGAAAAAACGACGCCGGCCAGCAGGAGTAAAAAAAACCTGTTCTTTTTAGAGGTATTCAAAATATTTATGACCCAGGCATAAATTGAGCCCCATCTTTATGGGGCATATCACCCAAATATGGGCAAATGGCGCAGGTGAATTCCCCAGGCAGGAAAAATTTATCGTCATCTCCCCACCGGGCTGGTGCTTCTTTCGACTGGCATTCGTGTTTCTGACCGGGAGCAATAATTATCTACAAGTCATTCGCACCGTTTTATCTCGAGTTTTCGCGGCATTTCGTTGTTTTGGTTGGGTTATTGCAGCACCTCGGTCGATGATAACCACAGAATTGTTTGCAACATTGAAACCAATTCTAATTCTTATGGGTGAGAATCGGTGTCGTCAGACGCTGTCACTCAAAAACACAAGAGGAGAAGGGATCCATGAACCGTGGTCGGATCTTGGTCGTCACTGGAACGGGACTGATCAGTGAACCACTGATCAAAAAACTGCGGGGAGTCGGTTATCGTGTTGAATCGACCGGCGATGGTGCTACCCGGCAGTCTCTTGCCGCGTTTTCTCCGGAACTCATTCTTCTCGATTTTTCGTTGCTGAACGACAGCAGTATCAATCTGCTGGCAGGATTAAAGCGGCAGGATAGCCGTTTGATCATCATCGTGATCACGACCGATGATAATTTTGCTGCGAGCGAAGCCCTGCAGGAATTAAAAATCGACGGGTACATCACCGATCCCTACAACTTCCGCAGTATCAGGCAGCTGATTGAGAAGGTTTTTACCGCACGGCAGGCAGCAACCTTGGATTCATATAGTGAGAACAATATCTCCGGGACACATCAACCGAAGAGACAGCCCGAGCTGAAAACCCTGGCCAAACCACAAATTGAACTCAAACCTCAACCGGAGAGATATTCGGAAATCGTATTACCCCCGGAAGGGGTGGCACTGGAAAAATTGGAAAAGAAGTTGATTGAAGAGGCGTTGATCCGGTTTTCCGGGAACCAGACCAAAGCCGCCCGCTGTCTGGGAATGAGTCGTGATACAATCCGTTACCGGATGAAGAAATTTGGCCTGAAAAGCAGATGAAGGTATTTTATGTTATGTCGTAACAATCAGCTGAGACCTCTCATCGCTCTTATCATTTCCATTGTTCTCTGGCCGACGATCATCAGTGCCGGCTCCTATGGAGACTCTGCCCACGGCAATAGCATAGAAGGGGTTAACCGAACGGTGACCGGCAACCAGGGCTATGCCCGTGGAAACTGCGGCCATTGCCACGAACAGCACTCCAGCCTCGAAGGGATCGAGCCGTCCCCGGGAGATGATGCCGCGCCGTTTACCCTCTTTTATCAGAACTTCGATACCGGGGTGGTTACGGCCCCCTATCAGGAAAATGACAACTTCTGCTTCTTTTGCCACAACTCCCTCACCTCTTCCGGACAAAGCGTTGATAACTTTGATTATAGCCGGAGTTTCGGCTGTGGAACTTTGGGGGAGACAAATATTCGCTCAACCATGAACCAGCTCTCCTATCATAATCTCTACGATGTATACAATTGGTCACGCACTGAATTCCTCTGGTTTACAGACGATTCCAATCCGTGTAACGCCTGCCATAATCCCCACCTGGCTAAAGATAATGCCGGTAACGCCTGGAACCCGGCCTATTCGGCAATATCCAAACCTTCAGACCATGCAAAGCTATGGGGGACAGAAACAACCGAAACCATGGGGAACAGGTACGGAATTAACTACGAACCCCTGTTTTGTGCCAGCAGCCAGAGCAATCGTGAACCTGCCGCCAGCAGCGATGCTATTCAGGGCAGAGAGAACACCCCTGACTATGTTGGTTTCTGCACTGACTGCCATACCAGCACGGCCAATATCTACAGCACCACGCTGGGGCGCTACCTGAAAAAGATCGACTGGGGTGTCGGTGGAGATAAACACGGGGCACAATTGACGGACGGTCACTTTCCTCATAACTCAAATGCACAACCGGTTATTGGTGGGGGGGGACTGGTACAGGCTCCATTTGTCCTCGGCAGCGATTATGTCCTTTCGTGCCTCGACTGTCATGAACCTCATGGTTCACCAAATGTGATGCTGCTGCGCCGGCGGGTAAACGGAGGAAATCTGCTCTCGACCATAACAACTCTGGACGACCCTGCCGATGACGGTGTTAAACCTAACGATAATAAAGATATCGGGTATCTCTGTCTGCGCTGTCACTACGATGACAAAGCCGCCGGAGAAGCGGGGCTGGTCGGTGCGGGACAGGAACCCGACGCCAATGTCTGGCGCTATATTCACCATCGGGATGCCGAAGGGTGGGACACTCCCTATTGTGGCGGAGCGGCCACCCCCCCGGATACCCGCCTGACCTGCGGAGGAGATGGCGCCCTGCGGTGTCACGCCTGGTCAGGAAACGGAATGGGGACTCCCCACTGCGTTGATTGCCACTTTCACGGATCGGTCGTCACAATTACCAACGGGAAATGTGCAAACGAGCCCGACAGTACCCGGAAGACATTTTAAGAAAAAGATCTTTCATCAATATTCCATTGGCGGGCGTTCTACGTTGATTCTGACCGACCCCGCTCGTTCCCCCTAAAAACCGTCGTCGGTTATCGATACGAGCCCCATAGCCTGGCCAGACTCGTTTTTTCGACAACCCATACCGTAGAGACACCCCCACCTTCACCACCCTCAGCCCCGAAAGGGCGAATCCAATTCCTATTTGACATTTCATAAAGCGTGTAGTATACACTACACATGAATGAGTTCGGATCGTATGTTAGACAAAAGCGGGAAAGCCTTCTCAAAAAAGACCGCCGCTATTCTCTGCGGCAGGTTGCCGGGCGAATCGATATTGAGCCGGCCTATTTGAGTAAAATAGAGCGGGGCGATTTTGCCCCTCCGTCAGAGCAGGTTATCCGCAAACTGGCGGGTGAACTTGGTGAGAATGTAGATATCCTGCTGGCGTTAGCGGGAAAAGTATCACAAGACCTGAAGGATATTATTGTCAAAAGACCAGAACTCATTGCAGAGCTGTTACGCCAAATAAAAGAAATGCCTGACCATGCAATTCTCAGAGTCGTCAGGGAAGTTAAAGATGGTGATTGGTAACCACACAAAAGGAGTCATTCATGCTGACATTGACACACAATACCCTGGAATTCAGCTTTCCAGATGTTCATCCGGACGCAAAATGTTCCATCGATTTTCAACGGACACTTCGTATCCCGGATGATAACCAAAAGTATTCCCTGCCACCGGGATTTGGATCCTTTCCGCTCCTCCATGTTGAAGATTATGCGTCAACAACCCCCAAAACGTGGCAGGAAAGGGGTGGGGTTTTTCTGCCGATGTATCAGGCAGAGGCGCTGTGGGTGGGTCTGGGGGGGCGTTGGGGGGATAACAACTACCCCTGTGCAGTCAAAATCGCCGCAGGAAAAATCAACGCCGTAACCGGTGAGCCGTGGGAAAATTCCCTCTCAGCAGATCCTCAGGATTATGTTGTTATCCCGAGACAGCCCTGGCTGGATGGTTTCTGTGTTGGAGATGGACTCATTCGACAGTTTGTCGCAATGCCGTTAGGGGAAGGGTTCACTGCTGAAGAGCAGTTAACCGGAAAAGCTGATTTTGGGGGGATTCAGATTTGTGTCTATCCAATGAAACGAGAAAGATACGAGAAGCTCTTCTACCCCCGGCGCCACTCCCGGAGCCACTCCTGGAGCCAGGAAGAGGTATGCTATGACATGTCGTCATGCATGCAATATTCGGATGACGATTTTATGGGCCTGGCCCCGGGTGGGTTGATGACTCAGGAAATCTATGGTGATGTTGTATACGGAATTGATGCATGGGATACCGCTGCCATGTCCCGCTGCTTTGTCCACCTTGCCAACAGCAAGCAATACCTTGATATAACCGGGCACATTCCCCCGACAAAACCGCCATCCGCAAAGGAATATACCGATGCCGGCATGCCCTGGTTTGATTACTACGCCGCCGACAAAATCGCTCTGAAAGGGGCAAAAACACTGGCTGAACTGGATAGCATCGCCGCCAAAGAGATCAAACTGGGTCAAAAGGTTTTGGATGAAAATGAGCCCGTTAACCCGACTCAAATTGTTTCAATAGGAACAGAGAACCATGTTAATGATGGTACATGGTAGTCAGCTGAGTTGTTCCACCCTGGCAACCGGTATGGTTCATGACCACCCCTAACAACAGCAAATCGTCATGGGACGATGACAGATGAGACGTGTCCCCGTTCGATTCTCATCTACAAAATATAAAAGAGCCTGCCCCAAAAGGGACAGGCTCTTTTTGATTGGCGGAGGTAGATGAGAATCGAACTCACCAGGGACGGGATGCGCCCCCCATCGGTTTTGAAGACCGTGAGCCTCACCAGAGAACTAACTACCTCCGTAGTTATTTTGTATGCGCCGGGAATTCTACGTTTATTGACGTCTTTCTTCAACCCAAAACATTGATCCTTCTCCCCGGGGAGAAACAGCTGGTCACAGGTCAGAGAAGGGGGAATCAGTACCCCAGTTGGGTTGAAGCCCCCAGCAGATGGATGTCGATCTTCTCTCCACTGGCAAAAAAATCACGCTCAGCGGGAAGCAGCGCAATCCCCTGAGCATCGACCAGCGTTCGCAGAATCCCGGTATTCTGGTCACCGGCGCTGCTGACCAGCATCTCCCCGTTCTGATCAATTCTGACACTGACCCGCAATATCTGCAGCCGACCGGTTTTTTTCTTGATCGGCTCAGTCAATGTAGCCGTGTAAAGAGTTCTGAGAACCGTGTGGTGCCCCATCATCTTTAACAGTGCCGGACGGACAAATTCCTCATACGTCAAAAGTGTCGAAACGGGGTTGCCGGGGAGAGAAAATACCGGGATATCGTTGGACATTCCAAAGGCGGTCGGGTGACCCGGCTTGATCTTGAGTTTCCAGAAAACCTCCTTCACCCCAAATTCTTCGAGGACTTCACGCACCAGATCACGGTCACCGGAGGAGACTCCTGCTGAAGTGATCAGGACATCGGCCTGCAGCCCCTCCTCAATTTTCTCCCGCAGATCACCAAGATTATCGCGGGCAATTCCGAGAATCAGCGGGATGGCGCCAATCTCACGGACTGCCGCCGCCAGGGCCCACGAATTGCTGTTGACGATGCCGCCGTCAAAATAGAGTTCATCGATCTCCTGTAATTCATCCCCGGTCGCAAGAATGGCCACGCGTACCCGGCGGTGAACCGGAACAGAAGCAAAACGGAAGGTCGCGAGGAGACTGATCTCCGCAGAACGGAGCAGCGTTCCCGCCGAAATAATCTGATCTCCGGGAAGGATATCCTCCCCCGCCCAGCGGATGTGATCTCCCTCTTTGACCGTCTGACGGATGGTGATGGTCCCGTCCCCTTCGCTGCAGTTTTCAAACGGGATCACGGCGTTTGCCCCACTGGGAATCGGGGCCCCGGTCATCACTCTGACCACGGTCCCCGGTGCGACCACTTCGTGGGGACTCTCGCCCGCCGGAAGGTACCCGACAACGGGGAGAGTTGTTCCGATGGAGCAATCATCAACCCGGACGGCGTAACCATCCATTGCCGAGTTATTGAAGACCGGTAGCGGTTGATCGGCGACAATATCTTCTGCGACAGCCCGCCCGGCAGCCTCGAGCAGCGGAACCCTTTCAACCGCCAGAACCGGAACGGTATCGAGGATCTGCTGGCGGGCTTCGTAAAATGAAATCGGCATAATGACTCCTGATTTTTGATTTCGTCAGCAGGTTGCTGAAAAA
>CAZQFI010000096.1:0-8068 GCA_964592545.1 uncultured Geobacteraceae bacterium | reverse complement strand
CGCGGTCACGAGTTGACTTTCCCGCAGGGAGTTATCGATTTCTTCAAGGGGATGATTGGCCAACCGTATGGCGGCTTTCCTGAAAAATTACAGAAGATTATTCTGAAGGGGGAAGAGCCATTAACCCATCGTCCGGGGGAACTGCTTGAGCCGGTCGATTTTGTCCTGAAACGGGATGAGTTGGAAAAGAAACTGGGCCACAAAGTTTCCGATCGGGATGTTCTGTCGGCAGTTCTCTATCCGGGCGTGTATGAGGAATTTGACCGATTCCGTCAGGAATACAGTGATGTTTCAGTTCTCCCAACCCCGGTTTTCTTCTACGGACTTGATGTCGGTGATGAGGTGACGATCGATATTGAAGCCGGGAAAACGCTGATTGTTAAATTGAATGCGATCGGGCGGGTCCGCGAAGATGGAACCCGGAATATCTATTTTGAACTGAACGGTGAACCACGCAGTACAACGATCAAGGATCTCTCGGTTGAGTCCGACGAGGCCAGTCATGTCAAGGCTGATCCCGATGACAGCAAGGAGATCGGAGCACCGATGCCGGGTAAGATTTTTAAGGTGATGGTCAATGCCGGTGATGAGGTCGCTGAGGGTGATGTCCTGCTGGTGACCGAGGCGATGAAGATGGAAACGAACGTCAAGGCGAAAAAATCGGGGGTTATTAAAGAACTGATTTTCGGTGAGGGCGATCAGATCGATCAGGGCGACTTGCTGGTTGTGATGGAATAAAGAAAAATCAGCTGATTTGTGTTGTGATAGACCCCTCTTCGATTGAAGAGGGGTTTTCTTATTTTGTCAGCAGATAACGACCCACCTGATCGCTGTGGTGGCAGGCAACCTGGTGATGACCCCCGAGCTCTGTCAGCTGCGGTTCCTGCTGGCGGCATAAATCATCGGCATAAGGGCAGCGGGGATGGAAGTAGCAGCCCGTTGGTGGATTTACCGGTGATGGAATCTCGCCACTGAGCGACTTTGGCCGGGGATGGTCGGGATCGGGTGATGGTACGGCATTGAGGAGCGCCTCTGTGTAGGGATGGCGTGGATTTCTGTAAAGTTCATCCGCTCCCGTCAATTCGACAATTTTCCCCAGATACATGACGGCAATGCGGTCACTGACGTGTTCGATCACCGCAAGATCGTGAGCAATAAACAGATAACTGAGATTGTTCTCCCGCTGAAATTTCTGCAGAAGGTTGAGAATCTGGGCCTGAACCGAGAGGTCGAGGGCTGAGACCGGTTCGTCGGCAATGATCAGCTCCGGTTCAACGGCGAGGGCCCTGGCAATACCAATCCGCTGGCGCTGCCCTCCCGAAAATTCGTGGGGATAACGGCGCTCATGTTGAGCCGACAATCCGACTTTTTCAAGAAGTTCAATCACCTTGTCACGGATTTGGTGTGCCGGTACAAGCCGGTGGATCTGAAGCGGCTCGCTGAGAATTGAACTCACCGTCATCCGTGGATTGAGCGATGAAAAGGGATCCTGAAAGATCATCTGCATCCGGCGACGATAGGGGCGTATCTGTGCCGGAGAGAGGTGGGTTAATTCATCCCCGGCAAAATAGACTTCTCCTGAATCGGGACGCAGCAGTTGTAAAATCAGCTTTCCCGTTGTCGATTTGCCACAGCCAGATTCACCAACCAGCCCAAGAGTCTCCCCTTGCTGAAGTTGAAATGAGATCTTGTCGACAGCAACCAGTTGACCCGTTGAGCGGCCAAGGGAATCGTTAACCCGGAAACTTTTTCGCAGATTTTTAACGTCAAGGAGTGGCAATTTAGTATCTCCAGCAGCGGACCCAATGATCCGGTTCGCTCTCAATCATTTTTGGCAGCTGATGGCCGCACGGTGCGCATGGCCCGGGGCAGCGTTCAAGAAACAGACAGCCGTCAAGCTGCTCCCGCAGGTCGGGGAGGTGCCCGGGAATAGTCTCTAGGGTTTTGTGCTCTCCCAGTTTTGGGATACAGTGAATCAAGCCCTGAGTGTAAGGATGAAGCGGGTTTTCAAAGACCTGTTTCACGCCACCCGATTCAACGATCTGTCCGGCGTACATGACCGCAATTTTGTCGGCATTGCTGGCGACAACACCAAGATCGTGAGTGATCAGCAGCGTAGCCATCTGGCGTTGCTGTTTCAGTTCGAGGAGCAGATCCATGATCTGTGCCTGGATTGTGACATCAAGTGCTGTGGTCGGCTCATCGGCGATCAGCAGCTTCGGATCACATGCCAGGGCCATGGCGATCATAATGCGTTGCCGTTGCCCTCCCGAGAGCTGATGAGGGTAATCACGCAGGCGTCGTGACGGATCGGATATCCCGACCTGAACAAGAAGTTCCTCTGCTTTTTCCAGGGCTTCAGAGGATGAACACCCCTGATGAAGTCTCAAAACTTCGGCAATCTGCTCGCCGATTTTCAATACCGGGTTGAGCGATGTCATCGGTTCCTGAAATATCATCGAAATATCGTTGCCACGGATCCTCCGCATCTCGACATCGGGGAGATGAAGCATGTCCCGGCCATCAAGGAAGATCTCCCCGCCGACAATCCGACCCGGTTCGGGAAGAAGTCGTAGCAGTGACAGGGCCGTCATCGATTTGCCACAGCCCGATTCTCCGACCAGCGCCAGCGTCTCTCCCTGATCGATCGTGAAGGAGACGTTGTCGACCGCTTTGATCAGACCGCGGCGAATGAAAAAATAGCTCTGTAGATTATTAACAACAAGGCGTGGCTGCATAAATTTTTTACTTTCAGAGTTGTTTGTTGGATCCGTTGCAACACTGTTCAAGCGTATCCATGTGTACAGGTTTGCCGCAGAATGGTCAAGAGTTCTGAAATGTTTGACGAAAACGACAAAAGTCTGGATTCCTCGGCGGGAAAGTTAAATAATAGTCCTATGGATAACTCATACGTTGATCTACACCTCCATTCAACCTGTTCCGATGGCTACTATACTCCGGAAGAGGTTGTCAATCTGGCTGAGCAGGCGGGACTCCGGGCGATTGCTCTGGCCGATCACGACAATATTGACGGTATCAGTCGGGCGATGGTTGCCGGTGCCGAGGCAGAGATCGAGGTGCTGGCCGGGGTTGAGTTGTCAAGTCAATGGTTTCATTTTACCGACATGCACCTGCTCGGCTATGGATTTGATTATCAGGATCCCTATATGATCAGGGCTCTCACCGAATTTCAGGAGTTCCGGACTAATCGGAACCGTCAGATCGTCACAAAAGTCAATCAGAAGCTTCGTGGCGAAAACCGTCAGCCAATTGATCCCGATGAGGTCAGAAGAATGGCTGGCGGAACGATAGGTCGCCCTCATATCGCCCGGGTCTTGCGCCAGGCAGGCTACGTCAGCAGCAATGACGAGGCTTTCGAGCGCTACCTTGTTCCGTGCAATGTGCCGAAGCGGTATTTTCCGGCCGATGAGGCGATCCGGCTTATCCACGGCAGTGGCGGGATCGCCGTTCTGGCTCACCCTCCCTATGTGACACGTGACCATACTCAGCTTGAAAATCTGGTGGCTGAGCTTGTAAAGCTGGGCCTCGATGGCATTGAAGCGTACAACAACGGTTCCAGCCTGGAAGATACCGACTGGTTGATCAAATTGGCACGAAGGCACCAGCTGGTGGTTACTGGAGGGTCAGATTTTCATGGTGACAGTGGTTCGGTGATTGCTGTCGGAAAAGGGGTGCGGGGGATCAGGGTTCCATATCGGTGTGTTGAGGAGATTAAAGCTGCACTGGTCAAACGGCAGACCAACGGCTGATTCGCTTTGCTGATCAGAAAAGGGTGTCGTCAGACACAGAATCTCTGGACTGCTGCGGGAATCTGATCATCGTCAATATTCCCGAAGGAGAGGCGCAGGTAAGGCTCCAGCCCCGGGCCGAACGTTTCTCCGGGGAGGCAGATCAGATGTGCCTCATCCACCAGTCTTTTGGCCGCCTGGCGCCCGGTCAGGTCAGACCACGGATGTTTGATCCACGCAAAGAACGAACCGCTGGCCGTCAATTCAAAACCGGTGTGTCCTGCAAGAAATTCTTCTTTAAAACGATCGTGCCGTCGTTTCATGATTGTGGCATTTTCAGCGACCCATTCATCTAATTGTCTGCAACCAAACGCCAGTGCCAGCTGGGTTGGACGGGGCTGACAGACGACCATGCTGTCCTGAATCTTCAATGTCTGCTCAATGAAGGCTTCCCCTGCAATCAGTGCTCCGCACCGAAAACCTGTGAGCGCAAAGGTTTTTCCAAATGACGCAATATGGATGAAGTTCTCAGGCCAGTTTTTGTGCGCAAACAGGTGGTGTGGAGGAGAGCCGATAAAGGAGTTGTAGGTCTCATCAAGAACCAGAGCAATACGATGAGCATGGGCCAAATCAAAGAAGACCTCAATCTGTTCCGGTGAAATAACCGCACCGGTCGGATTACTGGGGGTCACCAGCAGGATCGCTTTGGTTTTTGGTGTGATCAGCTGTTCGATGATGTCGGGATCGGGCTGGCCTGAAGTCTCCGGATTAAATGGAGCAAAGACCGGTTGAACACCAAGGCTGCGGAGTCCCATCGGGTGATCAAAATATGCCGGCAGTTGGACAATAACCTCATCACCCGATTGGCAGAGGGTTGTCATTGCCAGCCAGAACGCCTGACTGGCCCCGATCGTCAGGCAGATTTCAGCCGGTGTCAGACCGCTTTGGTAGTAGCGCCGGTACCAGTCGCAAACATCATTTCGTACTTCTGCCAAGCCTTCATCCTGGCTGTATTTATAGGTCGACGGGTCGTCCAGCGCAGACTTGATGTGGTTGATTAATCCTTCCGGTGGAGGGTAGTTGGGAACAGCCTGGCACAGGTCGATTAAGGGTTTGTCTGCCGGGAATGTTCGACCGTTCAGCCAGCTTTTGACTTCGGTGATCGGCGGCGGCTGAATATCTCTGATCCGTTGTGCTGCTCGCATATTTATCTGTTCCCGATGTCGATTATGCTCTACGGATCACTTCAACCAGTAATGCGCTGGTTTTCACCATATCGGCAAGAGCAATATATTCATCGATGGTATGAACTTTCTCCATGCCGGTCCCCATAATCACCATCTCAATCCCGTTGTTGTTGAAAATATTGGCATCGGAACCGCCCCCCGCGGCAAGAACCTGCTGTGGCCGGTCAATGGCTTCTCCCGCTTCACGAATCAGTTGCAAAATTGGCGAGTCGTCGGCAACCTTCATCGGGGGATAGTCGTCGTTTATCTCAAAAGCCATCCGGGCCTGAACCGATTCACCGTTGCTGATGATCGTTCCGTTGCGTACCTCTTCTTCAACGATAGCAACAATAGATTCCGTTTGAGCGCGCAGCTTTTCGACATTATGGCTGCGAACCTCACCACGTAAACTGATCTGGCCGGGAATGATGTTGGAGGCCATCCCGCCGTGTATTGTGCCGATGTTGGCAGTTGTTTCACTATCGATGCGTCCGAGGTTCATCCGGGCAATGGCACGACTGGCAATCTGGATAGCCGAGATCCCTGCTTCGGGACAGACACCGGCGTGCGCTTCATGACCGAAAATATCGATTTTAAAGCGATTGGCCGCCGGGGCCCGGTTGATGACAATATCGGTTCCCCGGGTATCGAGGGCAATTGCCCGTTTTGCTTTGAATTGTGAAAAATCGAACTGCTTGGCACCGAGCAGCCCCTGTTCTTCACAGATTGAGAGTGCGATCTCGAGGGAGACATGGGGAATATTTTGTTCGTTGAGAGTTTCAATCGCTTCGATGATCGCGACAATCCCCGATTTGTCATCGCCGCCAAGGATCGTGTCGCCGGCACTGGTGAAAATTCCGTCATTCAGGACCGGAGTAACGTCTTTTGCCGGAGTGACGGTATCCATGTGAGCTGAAAGGAGGAGCGGTTCACCCTTTTTTTTGCCCGGAATCAGGGCAATCAGATTTCCTGTGTCGCTGCCGATCTTTTTGCCGGCATCATCAATTTTGACTGTTGCGCCGAGTTTTTCCAGGCGTTGTTTGAGGTATTCCGCCATCGCTGCTTCGTGAAAAGAGGGGCTGTCGATGGCCGCCTGGTGCATAAATTCGTCACTGATACGTTGCTGGTTGACCATAATTATAGCTGTCCTTTATTGAAAATTTATTGTGTTGTCGGGGACGAAAGGGTGTATTGCGAAAACTGAATGGTCATGGTATCCCCATGCCGTTGATCTGGCAATGGTGAAAAGTATAAAATTTTAATAACTCGACAGCCGAAACGACTAGCTGCTATTATCCACGATTAAGTTTGGTGAATTATTTTTCTTTTTAGTTGAGACTTCAATGAGCGTTAAGCAAGATTTTCAGCCGCCGCGCAATTCGGTGACTCCTCGTAAAGATAAAACCGGTTCGTATCGAGTTGTTGCTGGAGTTCTGGTGCTGGTTGCCATTTCGTTAATTGCACTGTTTATTTTCCTGCCGGGCTCAGCCGGCAACCACTCTGAAAAAGCGGCTCCTTCTGTGGCAGCAGCCGTTCAGGAACCGGTGCATCCTCCATCACCTCCGGAACCGGTCCGTGAGGAGATTGTCAATGTCGTTCCTTCAGGATCGTCAATTACCGCACTCCTAGGAGATTATTTTAGTGCTCGGGAGATCTATTCTCTGAATCAGCAAAGTCGCGATGTCTTCCCTTTCACAAAGATCTGTGCCGGACGCCCCTACAAAATTATCACTGTCGATGGAGAATTTGATTCGTTCATTTATGAAATTGATGACAAGGAGCTGCTGGTTATTCGCCGTGATGGTAATGAGACGACCATTGAACGACAGGAGATTGTCTACGATATCACGACCGAACTGATTCACGGGACAATCCATTCAAGTTTGCTCGAAGCGGTCCATGAAATCGGCGAGGATCACCGGTTGGCCTTTATCCTTGCCGATATCTTTGCCTGGGATATCGACTTTATTCGCGACCTTCGAGTCGGTGACACCTTTCGGGCCCTCGTCGAGAAGCGTTTTCGGGATGGCAAACCGGCCGGATACGGCAAGGTGATCGCCGCTGAATTTGTTAATCAGAAGAAAGTGTTCAAGGCTGTTCGTTTTAAAGATGGCGATCAACCGGTATCGTATTACAACGAAAAAGGTGAAAACCTGCGTAAAGCATTTCTTAAAGCTCCATTGGCGTTTAACCGGATTTCATCCGGTTTTACCATGCACCGTTTTCATCCAATTCTCAAAACCTGGAAAGCCCACCCCGCAATCGATTATGTCGCACCGGTTGGAACTCCGATCAAGACCGTCGGTGACGGCACTATTTACCGGATTGGTTATTCCAAGGGGAATGGTAACTTTATCGAGGTCCGTCACAGCAACGGTTATGCAACGCTTTATCTGCATATGAAAGGCTTTGCCCGAGGGCTGCACAAGGGATCACGGGTGACCCAGGGTCAGGTGATCGGCTACCTCGGTGGCACCGGGATGGCCACCGGACCCCATCTTTGTTTTCGTATGCGGCTGAATGGTCGTCCGGTGAATCCAACCAAACTGAAAGTTCCAGCTGCAAAATCGGTCAGTAAAGCGCATCTGGCAGAGTTTAAGGCGTTGGCAGCTCCATTGATTGCCCAACTTGATAAAAGCCGGAATCAACCTCATGTCGCAAAGCTTGACAAGGGTGAGAGTGAGAGAACCTTGGAGAAGACGCAATAATGGTGCTGCAGCAACAGCGTCAACGGATTGTTGAATACGGTTTAAAAATGATCCGCTCCGGTTTGACAACCGGCAGTGGTGGCAATTTAAGCATTCTGGCAAGGGACGATGACTTAATTGCGATCAGCCCGACGGGAATTGATTATCACGATGTCACTGCGGCCGATGTTGTGGTGGTCGACCGTGGTGGAAAAATTATTGACGGGACATGTAAACCCTCGAGCGAGATCGGTTTTCATCTGGCTTTGTACGATAATCGCCCCGATATCGGCGCTGTTGTTCACACCCATTCGGTTTATGCAACGACGCTGGCGTGTCTTCAGTGGGAAATTCCGGCTGTTCACTATCTGGTGGCTTTTTCCGGCGACAAGGTGCCGCTGGCTCC
>CAZQFI010000095.1:0-2605 GCA_964592545.1 uncultured Geobacteraceae bacterium | reverse complement strand
TCGCTGAGCGATGACCAAGATACTTATCAAAATCTGTTTTTCTCAGCGGTAAGTTAAAGCAGCAGAACTTATATATAAAACCAAAATGGTTGTCAACCGCACAAATTGTTAATTTTCCTTATATTTCAATATGTTAATAATATTCATCAGGCAACGATAAGACGACTGGAGATACCAACGTAACAATTGCCGACGATTGCAGACCAGACAAGGATGATTAAGTGACAACATCATCCGACCCAAAAAAGATGTCTCGTTAAAAGTCCTCCATATTCATACTCACAAATTAACATACTGATATGATTGATTTTTTAAGAAAAGATGATTGGCTCATTCATCTCAGGGTGGTACAATTGGGGTCTCCAGGGAGATTATTATGAATGAGATATCGGTTGTTTATCAGGATGGAATGATGGGGGCGGTCGAGAGTCAACTGCTTCAGACGTTGATTGAAAGCGATGAGATCGTAAAGTTTCATCGATCTGAAGGGTGGGTCTATCCGGGAGTTGATCCCGTCAGAGGGGTTACAGACAGAAACTATCAGGGTCCCGACCGGCGACTTAATTGAATCTCAGCGACATTTTCTGAAAACTGAAAGGCTCAACCATCAAATTGATGGCTGAGCCTTTATGACGTCAGGGTTTCAGACTGGTCAGTCTGTCCCGATAGCTTTCCAGTATTTTAAACATCTCCATCCGCTGTTCCTGGCCAATTCGCAGCAATATTTTCTGCCCGGCCGACAGGTTCTCAAGCCCACCATCAGCGTACTCATAAAGGACAGCCGGCTGCCTGAGCAATATAGGGTCAGGCGGGTTGGGTGTTTCAAGAAGATGCTCAATCACGTAGACCAGGCGGTCATTAAAATAGGCGTTTTTGTAGCCAAGCTGTTCATATGCAGACTGAAAAAGTGGGTAAAAGTGGGAATAAATGTTCAGAGCCAGACTCTGATCCAGCGATTTCATCAAATTCAGATAAATGCCATAACGTTTGTAGTTCCTGTCACTGATCTGAGGCTCTTCAATCGTTCCCGATACGAGAAATTTCCCCTTAGGCGGAATTATCGGCAGGTGTGCCCGCGGCAGCTTCTTTTCCGGAAGATTATCGACCGTTGCAACAAATTTCTGAATAAAATTGTCAATATGAAGCAAGCTGATTATAGCCTCATTGCCGATGAGATCAGCCAATGCAGCCTGAATACTCGGGTCACTCTCCTGTACCGTGGGGAGGGCCTCAGGAGGAGCCGACTCAGTTGACGGCTGAGAGGTCTCATCACTCTTCTCAGTCGATTCAGCTGGCGGTGCCGGAGCATCCGATTCTGCAACCGGATAATGGACAATCGGTTTTTTCACCGGTTCGGGAGGAAGAGCGGGTTTTACCTCTTCGATCACCTGTTCAGGGACAGCCCGGTTTTGCAGATAGACTGAGAAGCCTAAAGCACAGATCAGAACCAGCAGAACAAAAATAAGTAAATTTAATTTCTTCATTGACCACTCTCCCTGCAATGTCCATCCATCGCAATCAGGCTATGCCGCTATTTCAGTCATCGATGAAACGTGATCAAAGTAAATGTGGTCCAGCATCCACAACCCATCTATCCAGTAAAATGGCGACCCCGAGAGGATTCGAACCTCTGACCATCACCTTAGGAGGGTGCCGCTCTATCCAGCTGAGCTACGGGGCCATGTCACTGTTTATACTCTCAAAATAGAGAAATTGACAAGTACTTAACACCTCTGAGTTCGTATCAGAACTTTAGCAGGCTGAAAACTTTACCATCCGGCAACCGGCTGCGTCCGTTGAGAAATTCGAGCTCTGCCATAAAAGCACACTCGTGAATCTCCGCCCCCATTTTTTCAACGAGGTCGACCACTGCAGCCATTGTTCCACCCGTTGCCAGTAAATCATCCGCAAGAATAATTCTATCACCAGCCTTAAAAGCATCTTCGTGGATTTCCAACGTATCACTGCCGTATTCAAGGTCGTAACTGACACTTTTGGTCCGATACGGTAGTTTACCCGGCTTGCGTACCAGGGTAATACCGGTCCCAAGCTTGTATGCCAATGCCGACCCTAAAATGAAACCACGGGCTTCAATCCCGACAATTTGATCAATTCTCTCCCCGATATAACGATGAGAGAGCAGATCAACCATCCGATGAAAACTTTTGGCATCGGCCAGAAGAGTCGTAATATCTTTAAAAACAATTCCTTTTTTAGGAAAATCATGAATATCGCGAATAATTTTCTTTAAATCGTCCACAACTCTCTCCCACTTAATAAGAGTTACTGCCTTCGTCAGACAAACTGTCTGCGAGTGTTTTTTTCAACTTGGCGAGACTTTTGGCTTCAATCTGCCTGATTCTTTCACGCGTCACGCCAAACTTACGACCGATCGTATCGAGGGTTTGAGGATCGTTATCGTTAAGACCAAATCGCAGTGCCAAAATTTCACGCTCATTATCGTTGAGATCGTCCATCCACTCTGCAACCCGGGAAAATCTGTCGACATTCCCAATCCGGGTTTCGGGATCAACCAGTTTGGTATCTTCAATCGTATCGATCAAGCTGTAATCATCGCCCTCCCCCAAAGGGTGCTCAATCGAAT
>CAZQFI010000094.1:0-3505 GCA_964592545.1 uncultured Geobacteraceae bacterium | reverse complement strand
AAATCAGCCTGTGTCGGCTGCTGAACACGCCCCTATCCTCTATAGCCAAAGCAGCCTCGCCGGTTCTGATCAAAGCGGTCGTCGCTCTTCGCTCGGTGAAAGGGACAGAGGAAATCGCTGAACTTGATGCGGCGGCAGATCTCGGCTACCAGCTCCATACGACTGCCATGAAGATGGCCCGGAGCGGAATTTATGAATGGGAAATTGCCGGTGAGATGGAGGCTATCGCCGCCCGGGCCGGTCGAATTCTCTCTTTCCCGCCAATCGTCACAATCCACGGCGAAACACTCCACAACCATCGGAGAGATCATCAACTGCACAAGGGGGATCTGCTGCTGGTCGATTGTGGCGTCGAAAGTCTGCGCCATTATGCTTCTGACCAGACCCGAACCATTCCGGTCGCTGGGACGTTCAGCTCACAACAACGGGAGATCTACCAGATTGTCCTTGCCACCATGGAACGCGCCCGGGAACTGATCACTCCGGGAATAAGCTACCGGGATGTTCATCTGACAGCGTGTCGAACGCTCATTTCAGGGCTCCACTCCCTGGGTCTGATGAAGGGAGATATTGACCAGGCTGTTGAAGCCGGGGCTCACGCACTGTTTATGCCCCACGGGCTCGGTCATCAACTGGGGCTTGATGTTCACGATATGGAAGATCTCGGGGAGGATTATGTCGGTTATGACGATAAAATCCAGCGGTCAGATCAATTCGGTCTGTCAAGGCTTCGCCTTGGGCGGGAACTTCGGGAAAATTTTGTCCTGACTGTCGAGCCCGGTATCTACTTCATCCCGAAACTGATTGAGCAGTGGCAGCAGGAAAAGCGTCATGCCGATTACATAAATTATGCTAGACTAAGTAGGTATCTCGATTTCGGAGGGATCCGCCTGGAAGATGATATCCTGTTGACCAAAACGGGAAACCGTCTGCTGGGTCGTCCCATCCCCCTGCAGCCTGATGAAGTCGAGACCTGCTCTGGAAACAGGCGTGAAATTTAGAAAAATAGAACAGGGTTTCCCTTGACAACGATTTCTTCACTCTATAGATTTTCCAATTGGCAAGACTCTATCGGGCCATAGTGGTTCCGTGCGGTTTTGTCTCCACTTTATAATGACAAGAGGAGGCTTCAACAATGCAAAAAAATCTGATGCGCTTTTTGCCGGTTCTGCTACTGCTGCTATGTGTCGGGCAGGTACAGGCCAAGACCCTGGTTTACTGTTCCGAAGGGAGCCCTGAAGGGTTCGCTCCGCAACTCTACACGGCAGGAACAACATTTGATGCAACATCCAGAACGATCTTTGAAGGGTTAACCCATTTTGTTCGCGGAACAACCGAGCTTGAGCCGGGAATGGCCGAAAGCTGGAGCGTTTCCGATGATGGTAAAGAGTATACCTTCAAGTTGCGCAAAGGGGTTAAATTTCATTCGGCCAAGCATTTCAAGCCAACTCGTGACATGAACGCCGATGACGTTATCTTTACCTTTGAGCGTCAGTGGAAAAAAGACAATCCTTTCTACGCGATTTCCGGTGGCAACTATGAGTATTTCAATGGCATGTCCATGCCTGCGCTGCTGAAAGAGATCGTCAAGGTTGATGATTATACGGTTAAGTTTATTCTGAACCGTCCCGAAGCCCCAATGCTGGCAAACCTGGGGATGGATTTCGCAGTTATCCAGTCAAAAGAGTACGCCGATGCAATGATGAAGGCGGGAACCCCGGAAAAAGTTGACCAGTGGCCCATCGGGACCGGTCCTTTCGTTTTCCAGGGCTACAAAAAAGACGCCCAGATTCGCTACACCGCCTTTAAAGACTACTGGAAAGGCAAAGCTTCGATCGATAAACTGGTTTTCTCCATCACCCCCGACGCTTCGGTTCGCTATGCCAAACTGAAAGCTGGTGAGTGTCAGGTGATGCCATATCCAAATCCTGCCGATATTGCAGCCATGCAAGCCGATCCCAACATCAATGTTATGGAGCAGGAAGGGCTGAATGTTGGCTACCTCGCCTATAACACCAAGGTTGCTCCGTTTGATAACGTGAAGGTTCGGAAAGCTCTCAATATGGCCATGAACAAGCAGGCCATCATCGACACCGTTTTCCAGGGTGCCGGTAAAATTGCCAAAAACCCACTGCCTCCGACAATCTGGTCCTACAATGAAGCAACCGTTGACGATCCCTATGATCCTGTCGCAGCAAAGAAACTGCTGGCTGAAGCAGGTTATCCCAATGGGTTCTCAATGAAGGTCTGGGCAATGCCGGTACAGCGTCCCTACAACCCCAATGCCCGGCGGATGGCCGAAGTCATTCAGGCTGATTTTGCCAAGGTTGGCGTCAAAGTTGAGATCGTCTCCTATGAGTGGGGCGAGTACCTCAAGCGTTCCAAAGATGTGAATCGTGACGGCGCTGTGCTGTTGGGCTGGACCGGAGACAACGGTGACCCCGATAACTTCCTCGCAGTCCTGCTCGGCTGTGATGGTGTTGGTGGTTCCAACCGTGCCAACTGGTGCTACAAGCCATTTGAAGATCTGATCCAGAAAGCGAAAGTCGTTGCTGATCCTGCCGAGCGGACCAAACTTTACGAAAAAGCTCAGCTGGTTTTCAAAGAGCAGGCTCCATGGGCAACCATCGCTCACTCGGTTGTGTTTATTCCAATGACAAACAATGTTAAAAATTATAAAGTCGACCCTCTGGGTGGACATATTTTCTACGGTGTTGATCTGGAATAGTTTTTTCAATCCACCACATCCAGCCGGAGAGAGGACCCCTCTCTCCGGCTTTTTTTACCTGGTAGATATTCTTTATGTTCAGTTTTCTCCTGAAACGAATCAGTGTGGTTATCCCGACATTTCTCGGTGTCACTCTCCTGACTTTTGCCCTCATTCGGATGATTCCCGGCGACCCTGTTGAGCTGATGGCTGGAGAACGGGGGGTTGATCCCGTTCGTCACGCCGAACTACTGGCACAGATGGGACTCGATAAACCACTGCTGATCCAGTACTGGCACTATTTAACCGGGATCTTTCAGGGCGACTTGGGAACGTCAATTGTCACCAGAGAGCCGGTGATCCGTGAATTTTTCACCCTGTTCCCGGCGACTCTCGAACTGAGTTTCTGCGCCATCGTCATCGCGATCTCTATCGGACTTCCGGCAGGGATTCTTGCGGCTGTCCGTCGGGGTAAAATGACCGACTATACAGTGATGGGGCTCTCCCTGACCGGCTATTCAATGCCGATTTTCTGGTGGGGGCTGCTGCTGATCCTGCTGTTTTCGGTAGGGCTGGGCTGGACTCCGGTCTCGGGACGCATCTCGGCGATGTACTGGGTCGATGAGGTCACAGGGTTTATGCTGATTGACTCGTACCTTTCCGATGAAGCGGGAGCTTTTATTTCGGCAGTGAGGCATCTGATATTGCCGTCAATTGTTCTGGCGACAATTCCACTGGCCGTTATTGCCCGGATGACCCGCTCAGCGATGCTCGAAGTTTTGCGTGAGGATTATATTC
>CAZQFI010000093.1:0-3045 GCA_964592545.1 uncultured Geobacteraceae bacterium | reverse complement strand
TAAAAAAGCAATCTCCTTTTCCGACAAATGGCGCTTATATTTTGCCGGTGATCCGGCATACAGCGTCCCGGAAAGGACAGTGGTTCCCGGCGTGATCAGTGCCCCCGCCGCAACTATTGAATCGTTTTCGACAACGGCACCATCCATAACCACCGCCCCCATGCCAATCAGGCAGCGATCTCCTATCTGGCACCCATGCAATGTCACATTATGACCGATCGTGACATCGTCACCCACAATTGTCGGATTAACTTTATGGGTGACGTGGATAACCGTCCCGTCCTGAATATTGGTTCTTTCACCAATGCGAATGTAATTGACATCACCACGGATGACAACCTGAAACCAGACACTCGATTTTGCACCAATTTCGACGTCACCGATGATCTCCGCGGAATCGACACAGAAAACCTGATCGGCAAGTTTGGGAGTTATGTTCTGATAGGCGTGTAACATATGTGTTGTTTCAGCCTCTTGATAATAGAAAGACCCATTTACACACTGCAAATGGGTCTCTTATATAAACGTTCCGATTAACGTCAACTGTCTACACGTTCACGCAGCTCTTTACCGACTTTGAAAAACGGGAGTTTCTTTTCAGCCACCTGAATAATTTCACCGGTTTTTGGATTGCGTCCCATATAGGCTTTATAATCTTTCACCATAAAACTGCCGAAACCGCGAATCTCAATCCGATCGTTGTCGATCAGGGCCTGTGACATGGTGTCAAAAATCAAATTGACGATCTGTTCCGACTTTTTGTAAGTCAGATTGTTTTTGACCGATAACAGCTCCACCAATTCAGATTTATTCATAATGCCCCCGTACGGGTTTCTGTGAGTTATCTCCAAACCAGATATCAGTAACGACTATACAATATGTTCAGAACATGTCAAGAAGAGTCTTTTAAATTTCAACAGGTTGACGCTTTCACAACAGCTCAGATGATCGTAAATGGAGACAACGTCCAGATCACTTTTGCATCATCATCACCGATATTTTCCCAGCGATGAGGCAAATGGGATTTAAAGCAGAGGCTGTCACCCGTTTCCAGGATATAGACTTCATCGACGATGGTCATTTTTAAGCGGCCATCCAGGATATAGATCAGCTCATCCCCGGGGTGATACATGTTATTTGTACCGCTTTTCCCCCCTTTTTGGACGGTACAGTAAAACGACATAAACTGAGGATCACGCAAACCCGACGTGAAAGATTCGGTATGCATATTGTGTTCATCATCGTAGACCGTTTTATCGCGCTGGCCCGGCCGGGTATGAACAATCTCGTGAGATGAAGAGACATCCTCAACAAAATAGTTAATACTTTTGTCAAACACCGTCGCTAAACGCATCAATATTTCTACAGAGGGAATTGTCAGTCCACGCTCAATTCGGGAGATCATATTGGATGAGACCTGAGACTTCTCCGCCAGAATTTGAATCGTCAGATCCTGCTTGAGCCGTATTTCCTTCAATTTTTTACCGACAATTTTTTTAACTTGCATTTATTTGTGTCCTTTCTGTTACCAGGAAAACAGAATTGTTGATGGGGGAGAATAAAACAGCGTCAAACATTCGGCGGCGGTGAAACAATCCAGAGAATTCTCGCCTGCTTGTTGTCGACGTTTTTCCAACTGTGTGGCAGCGAAGCTTTGAAACTGATGGAATCACCTTTTTCCAGATGGTACTCCTGATCGTCGATGATAAAATCAAGCATCCCTTCGAGAACCATGGCAAATTCTTCACCGGTATGAACCATTCCCCCTTCACCACTATCGCAGTAGGGTTCAAGTGTATCGACAAAGACGGAGAAGCCCGGATCACGTAACCCTTTGGTTAAACTGGTAATCTGGTGTTTATCTTCAAAAAAGAAAATGGGTTCGCCCTGCCCCTCCGGGGTAAAAATGACATTATTCCCTTTTTCCGCCTCTTCGACAAAATAGCTCAGGCTCAAACCCAGGGCATCCGCCAATTTCATCAGGATCTCGACCGAAGGGATTGTCAGACCTCGCTCAATGCGCGAAATCATGTTCGATGAAACCTTGGAGATTTCGGCCAGTTCCTGAATCGTCTTATCCCGTTTTAGCCGGGACGACTTCAACTTTCTGCCAATTAATTTTTTAACCATTTCATTCCACTCCATATTGGTTTTAAAAACCCGTTCTACCACTGATTTTAAAAGCTGTCAATCCCATATGGGATAATATGGCACGAAATGGTAGCTCATATAGGGTAATCAGTAGCCGATCTAATATTACACCCTATTTTCCGGAAAAGAATTTTATATTCAACGGTTTACAGGCGGGAAATGAGAGAAAATCTTCAGGAAAAAGTCGCGGCCAGATCGAGAGTCTCACGGATTTTTGTTAACAGTTCCATTGGCTGTATCGGTTTATTGATGAGCAGAATCCCCTCTTTAACCAGCCCCTGCTCACGTAATGAGTCAAAGGTGTAGCCACTCATAAAGATGACCGGGATATCGGTAATTTTTCTGATCTCCTGATAAAATTCCGGCCCCTTGATTCCCGGCATGACAACATCTGAAAGAATGAGCGAGATCTCCCTTTTCTCCTGAGAAAATACCCGCAACGCCGCTTCGGCGCAGTCACTTGAGACGACCTGATACCCTACAGCACTCAGGATACTGTCGGTTGATTCCCGAACCAGCGGATCATCCTCAACCAGCAAAATCAGCTCGTCTCCCCCCGGAAGAGACGTATTCGCTTCGGCGGTCAGATCGACCACCGGGCGATCGGTCAGCGGCAGGTAAATCTTGAATTGAGTCCCGACATTCAGGCTACTGTCGACAAGGATGTATCCCTTGTGTTGTTTGACAATGCCCCACGCCATCGCCAATCCGAGGCCGGTTCCCTTCCCCGTATCTTTTGTTGTGAAAAACGGGTCAAAAATTTTCTGCTGGATCTCTTTCGGGATGCCGGTCCCGCTGTCAGCCACAGTAATCAACGCATAGCTGCCGGGCTCACCATAACCGTACATCTGGCAGAACGCAGGATCGATCTCGGTCTTCTCTGTTGTGAGTGTC
>CAZQFI010000092.1:0-1943 GCA_964592545.1 uncultured Geobacteraceae bacterium | reverse complement strand
TTTTATGCAGCTCAGGGAAACTACGAACAGGCTCGGGACTTTCTGGAACAGGCTTTAGCAACCAATGAGACGTACGCGACAATCTACCATAATCTCGGAGCCGTTTATGCCGAAATGGCTCGGGGCTCGTACGGGCGTGCGTTACGTTTGGCAAAAACGAATCAGGCTGTCACACTCCCTGTTTTTTCCAGCCAGGGGGTGGTGAGTGTTGAGCCAACAACCCGTTCTGATAGTGTCAAGCCAGTCATTGACAGTCCGGTCCCGGTGCAGGAAGAAACTGTCGATGAATCGAAGGTTGCGATTGACCCCGGTGCCGATGAAGACAGTGGTCACGTTTCTGCTACCGCAACTGCTGTGGTGGCAAGTGAAGCCTCCGATGAAGAAACGACACCGGTAAGTATTGTTGATGCCGTTGCAACCAATGGTGGAGAAGAGGCGATCAGCTCGGGCAGCGATTCTGCAGCGGAAGCACAAGAAACTGGTGTGGCTCAGGAAAGTCCGCAAACCTTTTTACAGCGTTGGGCGCAGGCGTGGTCAGATCAGGATGTTTCTACCTATCTGTCATTTTATGCAGCGAATTTTATCCCTCCGGGCGGCCGAACTCGACAGGCTTGGGAATCACAACGTCATCAGCGTTTGACCCGTCCTAAAAATATTGAGGTCTCTTTAGACAATTTCCAACTGACTCAGCAGGATGATGATCATGTGAGGGTCGACGTTATCCAGGGGTACACGAGTGATGTTCTCAGCGATAAAACCCGTAAGGTTTTTGACCTGCAGCGTGAGGATAACAGTTGGAAAATTCTTCGGGAGCGTTCTCTGGGAGCTGTGCGTTGAAGGTGAAGAGGGTCATTATTTCAATTGCTGTTCTCTCCTTATTTGGTCTGACAGGTGCCAAAGTTGGTGCTCTGTGGTCAAAACCACCGGGGAATAATCAGATTTCGCAACCTTCTTTTACCGCCTTTGAGAAAACGGCAGTTTCGCAGCAACACAACCTTGACGCACAAACCCGGCGCCAACTTGAGCGTTTAAACAACCGCTTGCAGCGTGATGCCAACGATTTTGAGGCAAGTCTTCTAAAAGGGTTACTTTTATTTCAGGCGGGTCGCCTTGATGATGCCATTCGTGAATTACAGCAATTATCTCAGCGGGCGCCAAAGTTTCAGCTTGCCCATCTGATCCTGGGGGATTTCCTGTTGGCCCGTTTCGATCAGGTTGATGCTGTTGGGGCTAACGGCTTGTTGAAAAATGTCGGGAGTGGACAGGAACAACGGATTCTTCAACTTCAAAGCGAAGCTGAAGCCCGCATCCGGGGCTATCTCTCACTGGTTGATGGGACGGACGTCCCTTCGGCCTTACTGACTCTTAGCAGCCACACAAAATATGCACTGGTTGTCGACAAGAGTAAAAATCGACTGTATGTCTACAAAAATACCGGTTCCGGGTTGCCACCAGAATTGGTCGATGATTTTTATGTGGTGTTGGGTAAAAAACGGGGGGATAAATCGCAGGAAGGTGACCTTAGAACACCGAATGGCGTTTACTTTGTCACCAGCTATCTCCCCGACGAAAAATTACCACCACTTTATGGCAGTGGTGCTTTTCCGGTGAATTATCCCAATGAGTATGATCGACGTCTCCAGCGGACAGGGACCGGGATCTGGTTGCACGGAACCGATAAATCCCTTTACAGCCGCCCGCCACTCGATAGTGAAGGCTGTGTTGTCCTGACAAACGAAGAGTTTAGCCGGATTCGTCACTATATCGAGATTGGCCGGACTCCTGTCGTTATCGGTGAAACTGTCCCCTGGATGACAAGCCGTGAGTGGCTCGATCAGAATATAGAGATTCAATCTGCATTGGAAACCTGGCGACAGAACTGGGAAAAAGCTGATTTATCGGCCTATCTTCAGATGTATTCTGCCGATTTCTGGTCGAGGGAT
>CAZQFI010000091.1:0-2436 GCA_964592545.1 uncultured Geobacteraceae bacterium | reverse complement strand
TGAGAATACTGTTGTTTCCCGGAAGCTTGGTGTTGGGGTTGGCATCGAGGGCAAGGCGGTTGAGGCGCTGCAGTTCGGCAATCGCATCGCTGAAGCGCAACTGATTTTTGATTCTGGCGGTGACCGTCGGGGCATTAAATGGTTTTGCAATAAAATCGCCTGCTCCTGCGGCAAATCCCTGCTCTTCATCACTGACCGAATTCCGGGCGGTAATAAAAATGACCGGAATGGCCCCGGTCTGTGTCTCCTCTTTGATTCTGCGACAGATTTCAAACCCATCCATGTCGGGAAATTTGGTATCGAGAATCACCAGATCAACCCGGTTTTTTTTCAATTGTTTAAAAACGTCTTTGCCGTTTTTGGCAACAACAACGTGGTAATTGTCTTTCAACGTACCAATCAGCGTCGCCAAATTGAAAAGTTCGGGATCTGCAACCAAAATCCGTCTTTTTTCTGTTGCAACCATAGCTATCCTTTTGGGTGGAAAAGGTGGTTGGTCCGTTTGGAACAATCAGGCCAGAGAGGTTTTCCGATGTTCCATGATGATAACTGTACCATCTTCAGGCTGTCAAATTTACGAAATCACCCGATATTTGTTCATTGGGTAGAAACCTGCCGAATGGTTGCTATACTTATTAACATCCACGTCTACGGAGGTTGTTGATAGAGGAGGTCGCTATGCTGAGTAAATGTCGGGCGTATATTCTATTATTGAGCTTGGTCTGTACCCTGGGGGTTGTCCTTATCCCTGTTTCGGCACAATCGTTTGATCTTCTTCTCGGGACAGAAGCTCCCGGGACTTTTTCGTATTTCAGTGGCAGGGTTCTCTGTCGACTGATCAATCAGCAGGTCGATGGTGTCACGTGTCGTCAGGTTGCGACCGAAAATGGCGTCTACAATCTGACCAATCTGCACGATGGCTCACTCGATATCAGTCTGGTCGATTCACGGACATTGTTCGATGCGGCCACAAAGATGGGTCCTTTCAAGTATCTGGATATCGGTTACGAAAATCTCCGGGCCCTTGCCCCGTTGTACGATATTCCGGTTGCGCTGGTTGTCCGTAGAGATGCCGGGATCTCTTCCCTTGATGATCTGAAGGGGAAACGGATCAATGCCGGAACTCCTCAGTCTCAACAGTATCTGGCGGTTGAAACGATCATGAAAGCAAAAAACTGGACGAAGGATGATTTCAGCCTGTTCGGCGATCTTCCACCGTCGGGGGCACAGGATGATATCAAGGCTTTTTGCTACGGCACAATGCAGGCGATGGTTTTTCTGACGATCCATCCCGATTTTTCACTGCGCCATCTGCTCAAGTCGTGTAATGCCGACTTACTGAATATTGATGATGGGGATATCAAAAAGCTGGTTGATCGTGATCCGGCATTGTGGAAAACGGAGATTCCAGCTGGGCTTTACCCCACCCATTCCGGGTCGGTGACAACCTTTGGCCGTCGGGAAATTCTGGTGGTTTCAGCCGATCTTGATGATGATACGGTGACCGAAATTCTGGCAGTTCTGCTGAAGAATCGTCAGCAGTTGATTGATGCTCACGTCGCACTGTCGCGGTTCTCACGTGACAGTCTCCGTGAAGGATTCTCAGGCGGGATGGCACTCCATCCCGCGGTTGAGAAATATCTTGCAGAACACCCTTAGAGAATCTGGCTGAGGAAAAGCTGCGTCCGTTCGTGCTGGGGGTTGTCGAAGAAAACATCGGGGCTGTTCTGCTCGACGATTTCGCCGTCGTCCATGAAGAGAACCCGGTCGGCAACGCTCTTGGCAAAGCCCATCTCATGGGTAACAACAATCATTGTCATTCCCTCCTCAGCCAGCCCGATCATGACATCAAGGACTTCCTTGATCATCTCAGGGTCGAGTGCTGAGGTTGGTTCATCAAATAACATCACCTCAGGGCTCATGCACAGGCTGCGGGCGATCGCAACCCGTTGCTGCTGCCCACCGGAGAGTTGGCCGGGGAATTTCTGCGCCTGTTCGGCAATCTGTACCTTTTCCAGATACATCATTGCTATTTCTTCGGCCTCTTTCTTTGGTGTCTTACGCACCTAGATGGGGCCGAGAGTAAGGTTGTCGAGGATTGTCAGATGAGGAAACAGGTTGAAGTGCTGGAACACCATTCCCACTTCAGCACGAACTTTCTCGATATTTTTGATGTCGTTGGAGAGTTCGGTGCCATTGACAATAATCCGGCCGCGCTGGTGTTCTTCCAGCCGGTTGATACAGCGGATCAATGTCGATTTTCCCGATCCCGATGGACCGCAGATGACAATCTTTTCGCGCGGTTGAACTTTTAAATTGATGTCGCTGAGAACATGAAAATCGCCATACCATTTGTGCATTTCGATGATTTCGATAATCGGTTGTTCTGCGTTGTCAGTAGCTGTTTTGATCTGCGAATCACTCATAACACTCTCT
>CAZQFI010000090.1:0-2506 GCA_964592545.1 uncultured Geobacteraceae bacterium | reverse complement strand
GGCTCGGGGACAACTTCATCGATGACAGTTCCCAAACTATCTACATCCTGTGTCGTCAGCTTCAGTGCCTCGGCAGCCTGAGGACCTTTTGCCCCGTCACTCCAAAGAATCGCGGCGCACCCTTCGGGAGAGATAACGGCGTAAACAGAGTACTGCATCATCAACACCCGGTTACCGACAGCGATGGCCAGCGCACCGCCCGAGCCGCCTTCACCGGTGATGGTGACAATAACCGGAACCCGCAGCATCGCCATTTCCCGAAGATTCCGGGCGATCGCTTCGGCCTGGCCACGCTCCTCGGCACCAATTCCCGGAAAGGCTCCCGGAGTATCGACAAAAGTAAAAATGGGCAAACCAAACTGATCGGCAAGTTGCATCACCCGAAGCGCCTTGCGGTACCCTTCGGGGTTCGGCATACCAAAATTACGATGGACCTTCTGCTTGGTATTACGCCCCTTCTGATGTCCAATCACACAGCACGGTTTCCCGTCTATTCTGGCAAAACCACACACAAGGGCGGGATCATCACGGTAACTCCGATCGCCATGCACCTCAGACCAGTCGGTAAAGATCCGCTCAATATAATCGAGGGTATAAGGCCGATTCGCATGCCGGGCCAGCTGAGTCCGTTGCCAGCGGGTCAAATTGGAATAAACCTCTTTTTTAAGTTTATCGGCCTTCTTTTCAAGTTTATTTATTTCACTGGTAAAATCGACATTGTCGGTTGAATACTCACGTAATTCACCTATTTTCGTCTCTAGATCGGCAATTGGTTTTTCAAAATCAAGATATTGATTCATCAACTTTCTCCCTGCCTTGCTGGTCAATACCGGCTGGTTGGATTTCATTTACGTCAATTGATAAGCGTTAACAGTAAAACTTCGGTATACCAAGGTCAAGTATTTGTCAAAGGTCAGACAATTTTCTCAGATCGAATTATTCGAAACTCATAACGCTGAAATCGAATAATGCCTCGGCATCGGCTATCGCCTCATCTGAAGCGGCCATCCTCAATTGCTGTGGCAACGTAATGACCGTCTCACTGCGATTCGGGATAACAATATGCAGCTGAACCTCACAGTTACCCCGGTAACGCTGGATAAGCCCTTTTAGTTGCCGCAATTTCATCTCTTCAAGGCCCGGGGTTGTCAAACGGATATGAACCCGCCTTGCCAGTGTCTCCTTGACATCTTTCAGCAGTGCCACCTCTGTCGCCAGAATCTTGCACGCCTCTTCCCCGACATCGAGTTCCCCACTGACCAGCAAGGGATCTTCTCCCTTCAACAACTCCATTGATGCCGTATAGACTTCGGGGAAGACAATAATTTCGACAGATCCGGTCAAATCTTCGAGGGTGACAAACGCCATTCGATCACCTTTTTTGGTAATCAGCTCTTTGATTCCGGAAACGATCCCACAAATCCGCACCTGTTCTTTATCGGTTCGTTCCGGCAACTCGGAAGCACCACACGTTGCAAAACGTTTAATCGAATCGCTGTAGCGGGCAAGCGGGTGTCCGCTGACATAAAACCCGAGAGCCTCTTTTTCGTAACTGAGCAGAGTTTTTTCATCCCACTCGGGAATATCGGGGAGATCACCGTAACCGTTGCCGCCGAGAGAGAGAATCTCTTTGCTGCCAAACAGCGAATCCTGTCCCGAGTCCTGCTCTTTCTGCAACCGCTGTCCGATCTCCATGGACTCCTCAAAACTGGCAAAGAACTGCGCCCGCTTGCCGCCAAGAGAGTCAAAAGCACCACATTTAATCAACGCTTCGACAACCTTCTTGTTCACCTTGCGGAGATCAACCCGCTCACAGAAATCCTGCATCGAGGCAAACGGCTTCTCCCTGCGCACGTCCTGTATCGAATCGAGTGCCGCAGCGCCAACCCCCTTGACAGCACCAAGCCCGAAACGCATCACCCCTTCAGAGACAGTAAAAGAACGGGCCGACGCATTGATATCGGGCGGGAGAACTTCCACCCCCATCGCCCTGACCTCACTGATATTTTTGATCACCTTATCGGTGTTCTCCATATCCTCGGTCAGCAAGGCCGCCATAAATTCAACCGGATAGTGGGCCTTGAGGTAAGCGGTCTGGTAAGCGATCAGAGCGTAGGCTGCTGAATGGGACTTATTGAACCCGTAGGCCGCAAATTTTGCCATCAGATCGAAGACGGCCTCAGCTTTTTTCAGATTCAGCCTGTTTTCATCGGCTCCCGCCAAAAAGATTTTCTTTTGTTTGTCCATCTCTTCGGCTTTTTTCTTCCCCATCGCCCGTCGCAGCAGATCGGCACCACCAAGGCTGTAATTTGCCAGCACCTGGGCGATCAGCATGACCTGTTCCTGATAGACGATAACCCCGTAAGTATCTTTCAGAATCGGCTCGAGTTGCGGGAAATCGTACTTAAACTGTTCGGTGCCGTGTTTTCGTTTAATGAATGAATCGACCATCCCTGACCCAAGGGGACCAGGGCGGTATAAAGCCACCATCGCAATCAGATCTTCA
>CAZQFI010000089.1:0-11187 GCA_964592545.1 uncultured Geobacteraceae bacterium | reverse complement strand
AGTATCAACCTGGAGTGAGATCACCGAATCAAGCGGTTTATCGAGATCTGCCAGGACCCGCTTCAACGAATCGGCCTGCGGCAATGTCCGCGGAAAACCGTCCAGAATAAAACCAGACTGACAATCGTCCTGCTGCAGCCGCTCACGTACGATACCGACAACAATCTCATCCGAGACCAGCTCACCGGCATCCATACACGCTTTTGCTTTTACACCCATCGGTGACTGAGCACGGACGGCTGCACGCAACATATCACCGGTAGAAATTTGTGGAATACCAAATTTCTTCTCCAGCATCGCCGCCTGCGTCCCTTTGCCTGCTCCTGGTGGTCCCAGCAAAATAATTTTCATATCCGGTGCCTTAACCGTGACGACCCTTGAGTGTCACACCCTTCATAAACCCTTCATAGGATCTGGAAATGAGGTGTGCCTCAATCTGTGAAGCAGTATCCATTCCAACTCCAACGACAATCAGCAGAGACGTCCCGCCAAAGAAAAACGGAACATTCAGCTGACTGATCAGCAGTGTCGGCAATACACACACGATCGAAATATAAATTGCACCCGCAAACGTCAAACGACTCAACACCGTATCAAGATAATTCGCCGTTTCCTTACCCGGTCTGATTCCGGGGACAAAACCGCCCTGATTCTTGATATTATCGGCGACGTTCGCCGGGTTAAAAGTTATAGCCGTGTAGAAGTAGCAAAAGAAAACAATAAATGCAATATAAAAGATGTTGTAGACCCAGTGGGATGGCGACATGTATGCAGACATCGTCTTGACCCAGGGGGCATCGATAAAGTTCGCTATTGTTGCCGGAAACATCATGATTGAACTGGCAAAAATCGGTGGAATAACACCACTCATATTGATCTTCAATGGGAGGTGACTTGCCTGACCGCCCATATTACGCATTCCGACGACACGCTTCGCGTAATGGATCGGAACCCGTCGTTGGGCACGCTCCATAAAGACGATCGCACCAATAGTCACCAACATAAGAGCCAAAATGAAGATGATAATGGTCGGTGTCATTGCCCCGGTCTGCACCAGACGTACCGAGTTGATGATTGCCGATGGCATCCCTGCGACAATTCCGGCAAAAATAATCAGTGAGATCCCGTTACCGATACCCCGCTCGGTTATCTGCTCACCAAGCCACATAATGAACGCGGTTCCCGCCGTCAACGTGATTACCGTCATCAGGATAAATCCAATGCCCGGGTTCGGAATAACCGGCTCACCGGCAGGACCAACCATCGACTGTAAACCCACCGCAATACCAGCACCCTGGATAACTGCGAGGACAATTGTTCCGTAGCGGGTATACTCCGTTATCTTCTTGCGACCCTGCTCACCCTCTTTGGAAAGCTTCTCAATCGGCTCAAAGACAACGGTCAGGAGTTGCAGAATAATTGAAGCGCTGATATACGGCATGATCCCCAGAGCAAACACCGTCATCCGCTGTAAAGCACCGCCGGTAAATGCACTGACCAGACCAAGGAGAGTCCCCTCGGTCCCCTCAAAGAACTTGGCAAGAACATGAGCATCAATACCGGGCGTTGGAACATGACAACCAACCCGATAGACAGCGAGCATTGCCAAGGTAAAAAGGATCCGGCGCCGCAGTTCAGGAATAGCCAGAATATTCTGCAACGTTGACATGCTTAGAGAACCTCAAGCTTGCCGCCAGCGGCCTCGATTTTAGCAGCAGCAGCTTTACTGAATTTATGTGCATGGACAGTCAACGATTTGGTCAATTCGCCGTCACCAAGAATCTTGATGCCATCCTTGATTCCGCTCACAAGACCAGCTTTCCCGTACTGCTCGAGATCGACAACCGTTCCCGCGTCAAATGCCTCAAGGTCACGCAAGTTAACAAGATTGTAAACTTTCTTGTTCCTCGAAACAAAACCACGCTTTGGAATTCTGCGTTGCAGCGGCATCTGACCACCCTCAAAACCGGGCTTTACACCACCACCGCTACGTGCATTCTGACCCTTATGTCCCTTACCGGATGTTTTACCGGTACCGGAGCCAGGACCACGACCAATACGTTTTCTATTTTTTGTCGAACCGGGAGCCGGTTTCAGATTACTTAAATCCATCTTACTATCCTCTGCGTGTTATCAGTCTTCAACCGCAACCATATGTTCAACTTTTCTGATCATCCCGCGAATTTCGGGGGTATCCTGCAAAGTTACTGTCTGGTGAAGACGATTCAATCCAAGGCCCTTCAAGACTTTTGCAAAATATGCCTTGCGCCCGATCGGACTTTTTTTCAGGGTGACTTTTACTTCCGCCGCCATTGTTTTGTTCTCCTAGATCCAGAAAATCTCAGTCCTTGACAATACCACGACGGGCATTGATCTCTTCAGGGCTCTTGAGCATTTTCAGCGCACTAATTGTCGCCTTTACAACATTGTGTGGGTTGTTGGAACCCAGACACTTTGTCAGTATATTGCCAATTCCGACAGCTTCAAGTATCGGACGAACAGCACCACCGGCAATAACACCGGTACCTTTGGATGCAGGCTTCAGCAGAACCCTGCCCGCACCATACTTGCCGATAACGTCGTATGGAATCGTCTTGCCATCCTGAATCGGAACACTGATCAGACTCTTCTTGGCCTGTTCAACGCCCTTACGGATAGCCTCGGGAACTTCCTTTGCCTTGCCAAGACCATAGCCGACATGACCATTTCCATCACCGACAACGACAAGAGCAGAAAAGCTGAAACGACGACCACCCTTGACAACCTTTGAGTTACGGTTGATATGGATGACCCGGTCGGTCAATTCTAATTCATTGGGATCAATGTGCAGCACTAACTCTCTCCTCTACAGCTTCAAGCCGGCTTCTCTTGCAGCATCAGCAAGCGCCTGAACACGCCCCTGATACAGGAAACCGTTACGGTCGAAAACGACATTGGTAATATTCTGGTCAAGAGCCTTCTTTGCGATGACACTGCCTACGGCCTTCGCAGCCTCGACATTACCACCAGTTGGCACATCTACATCAGCACCCAGAGTCGACGCAGCAACCAGCGTCTGACCGGTTGAATCCTCAATAATCTGGGCGTAAATATGCTTGGCACTACGAAAAACGGAAAGCCGAGGGCATTCACTGGTTCCGCGTATTTTTTTTCTAACCCGTGCCTGACGCTTTAATCTGGACAGGCGTCTCTTTTGGGAAACATTCACAGTTATGCTCCTTACTGAAATTCTAACTTACTTGCCAGCCTTACCGGCTTTACGCACGATGTGCTCATCCACATACTTGATACCTTTACCTTTATAAGGCTCGGGCTTCCGGAATGAGCGGATCTTTGCAGCGGCAGAACCGACAAGCTGCTTGTCAATCCCCTTCACGGAGAGTTTAGTCTGCTTTTCAACTTCTACGGTGATTCCCTCCGGCAGGGTATAAACAACAGGGTGTGAATACCCGAGAGAAAGGGTCAGTTTGTTACCGCTGATTTCTGCACGGTAACCGACACCATTGATCTCGAGATCCTTCTGAAAACCGGTCGTTACACCGACCACCATATTGTTGATCAGAGCCCGCGTCAGGCCGTGCAGTGCGCCATCCTGCTTACTCTCCGAAGGACGGGTCACATTAATCTGATCGGTCTCGACTGCAATCGTCATCCGATCATGCAATTGCTGTGTAAGGGTCCCCTTGGGGCCTACGACGGTCATTGTATTCCCTTCCAGCGAAACCTTTACGCCTGCGGGGATAGCGACCGGTAATTTACCTATACGTGACATTGTCAAAGCTCCTTGTTACTTATTACCAGACGGTACAAATGACTTCGCCACCAACCTGTGCCTGGCGAGCAGAAACATCATCGAGAACACCCTTTGATGTCGACAAAATCGAAACTCCAAGCCCATTCTTTACCCGAGGAATTTCATCTTTACCGACATAAACACGGCAACCCGGACTCGAAATACGCTTGATTTCGTGAATAACTGGCTCCTGATTATTGTCATACTTCAGGTAGATCCGCAGAACTCCCTGCTTGTCATCAGAAATAACCTTGATATTTTTAATATAGCCAAGATCTTTCAATACAGTTGCGACTGCGACCTTGGAATTACTCGATGGCATATCGAGTTTAGCATGACCAGCCATCCCGGCATTTCTTATCCGGGTCAGCATATCCGCCATCGGATCTGTCATAGACATAGGTGGTTCTCCTTCTTGCTGTTACCAGCTGGACTTGACAACACCAGGAACTTTTCCCTCAGATGCCAGTTTCCGCAGACAAATTCTGCACATATCAAATTTACGATAATAAGCGCGTGGACGACCACAGATTGGACAGCGGTTATACTCACGAACCGCAAATTTTTTGGGCCGTTTTGATTTGGCAATCATCGATTTCTTCGCCACAATATCCTCCGCTCTTAAGCTTATTTTCTAAACGGCATGCCGAGTCCGGTCAGTAATGCACGACCTTCCTCGTCAGTTTTCGCCGTTGTAACAATTGTTACATTCAGACCAGAAACCTGGGCAATCTTATCCAGATCAATCTCAGGGAAAATCAATTGCTCACGAATCCCGAGGGTATAGTTGCCACGGCCATCAAAAGCTTTTGCTGAGATCCCCTTGAAGTCACGGACACGCGGCAAAGCAACGTTGATCAGGCGATCGAGGAATTCCCATGCACGATCCTGACGCAATGTGACACACGCACCAATCGACATTTCCTCACGCAATTTGAAGCCGGCAATCGACTTCTTGGCTTTTGTAATGACGGCTTTCTGTCCGCTGATCCGCGCCAGTTCATCGACGGCAGATTCGAGCAGCTTCGGGTTCTGGATTGCTTCTCCGAGACCCATATTCAGAACAACCTTCTCAATCCGCGGAACTTCCATTACAGATTTGTATTGAAATTCCTTCATCAGGGCAGGAACCTGCTCCTGAATATATGCCTGTTTCAACCTGGCCATTGAACTCTCCGTTTATTTATCAACACTCTCGTTACATTTTTTGCAGTAACGGGATTTACTACCATCTTCAAGCAGACGAATGCCGGTGCGGGTTGCCTGATTACACGAGCCGCAGACCAGCATAACATTCGAAATACTCAACGGTGCCTCTTTCTCGATAATCCCACCCTCAGGATTTAACTGACTGGGGCGAGTATGGCGCTTGACAACGTTGATATTCTCAACAACAACACGACCTTTTGCAGGAAAAACGCGTAAAACCTTACCGGTTTTACCCTGATCCTTCCCGGCAATAATTTTCACCATGTCGTTTTTCTTGACATGCAGTTTAACAATTGACATCGCTTTGACTCTCCACTTTAAAAAATTATAAAACTTCGGGGGCCAATGAAACGATCTTCATAAAGTGCTTCGCCCGCAGTTCCCTTGCAACCGGACCAAAGATCCGGGTTCCCAAAGGCTCGTTACCGGTACTGACAACAACAGCAGAATTGCCGTCAAAACGGATAAAAGAACCGTCCGGACGGGAAATCTCTTTTGCAGTACGAACAACGACGGCACGAACAACGTCACCTTTTTTAACTTTAGAGTTCGGCAACGCCTCTTTAACACTACAAATGATTATATCGCCTATACTGGCGTACTTGCGCTTCGACCCGCCAGGAACTTTAATACAACAAAGCTTCTTAGCCCCTGAATTGTCGGCAACACTAAGTATGGTCTGCATCTGGATCATGACTTAAATCTCCTACGCGGTAACCGCTTTTTCCAAAATCTGCCGCACACGCCAACGTTTGCCCTTCGACAACGGTCTCGACTCCACGATGAGCACCTTGTCACCAATACCACAGCTGTTTTCCTCATCATGGGCCTTGCAACTGACCTTACGCTTGATGAATTTCTTGTAAACACTGTGTTTGACCAGGTCATCGACCCTGACAACAACGGTTTTGTCCATCTTGTCACTGACAACAATCCCGACGCGGGTTCTTCTGTTACCTCGTTCTTTGCTCATTATTCCTCACACACACTAAGCATTTAATTTGCTGGAAAGTACCGTCTTCACACGTGCGACATCTTTACGTACCTGTGAAACACGCGCCGTATTCTCCAGATGTCCAGTATGCAACTGAAACCTCAGGTTAAATAATTCCTGCTGCAACTCTTGAGTTTTTGACTGCAATTCTTCAACGCTGAGATCTTTGATTTCTTCAACTTTCATCGCCAACCTCTCTTTTAACGAACTTCGTCCGCATCGGCAGTTTGTGAGCACCTAAACGAAATGCCTCACGTGCGACTTCCTCAGTAACACCCTGCATTTCATACAGAATGTGTCCAGGCTTCACCACTGCAACCCACTTCTCCGGAGACCCCTTACCTTTACCCATCCGTGTTTCAGCAGGTTTGCTGGTCAACGGCTTATGGGGAAACGAACGGATCCAGATCTTGCCACCCCGTTTGATATAACGGGTCATGGCACGACGGGCGGCCTCTATCTGACGCGCAGAAAGCCAACCACATTCCAGTGCCTGCAAACCGTAATCTCCGAAGCTGACTTCGGTACCACGGGATGCCTGACCGGTCATTCTTCCAGTAAACTGCTTTCTACGTTTAACCTTTTTCGGCATTAACATGACAAGCTACTCCTGATCAGCCGGTTGGCTGTGCTTTCTCTTTACCAAGTACCTCACCTTTGAAGATGAGTACTTTTACACCAATAATACCGTAGGTCGTTTTTGCTTCGGCAAACCCGTAATCGATGTCTGCACGCAGGGTATGCAATGGAACCCGACCCTCACGATACCACTCGGTACGACTCATCTCGGCACCGCCGAGACGACCGGCACAATTAATCTTGATACCTTTGGCACCAAATTTAAGAGCCATGCTGACACTGCGTTTCATGGCCCGCCGGAACGCAACCCGCCGCTCCAGTTGCAGAACAACATTCTCAGCAACCAACTGAGCATCAACCTCAGGCTTACGAACCTCCTGAATATTGATAAAACACTCATCATCGGTAATTTTGGCAAGATCTCTCTTCAAGACCTCAACCTCGGCACCTTTTTTACCAATAATAATGCCAGGACGTGCGGCAAAGATGTTAATCTTGACCTTATTCGCAGCGCGCTCCAACTCTATTTTTGATATACCTGCGTGATACAGTCGCTTCTTCAGAAAATCACGCAGTTTCAAATCTGCATGCAACTTCTCAGAATAATCTGAATCCGCGTACCAGCGGGATAACCAAGTCCGGTTGATTCCCAGACGAAATCCTATAGGATGAACTTTCTGGCCCAAAGGGATACCTCCTCGACTTACTTCACATCCAGAACCACAGTAATGTGGCTGGTCGGCTTACGAATTCGGCTGGCACGGCCCTGAGCACGGGGACGAAAACGCTTGAGAACGGGGCCCTGGTCAACCATAACTGTTTTTACAAACAATTGATCAACATCAGAAACACCACCCTGCTCAGCGTTAGCAACAGCTGATTTCAACAGTTTGGATAAAATGGGAGCGGTCTTTTGTGGAGAAACCTGGAGGATATTCATCGCCTCCTGAATTCCCTTACCACGCACCATATCTACAACGAGTCTCGCCTTACGTGGCGAAAGGCGTACATTTCTTAATTTAGCTTGTACTTCCATCTTTTGGAACTCCTGTCAGAATGCGCGGTGTCTATCTGACCTTGCTTTTCTTGTCACTGCCGTGCCCGTAATAGGTACGAGTCGGCGCAAATTCACCCAGTTTATGTCCAACCATATTCTCGCTGATGAACACCGGGATAAACTTCTTGCCATTGTGCACAGCGAAAGTTAAACCGACGAATTCCGGAATAATGGTTGAACGGCGTGACCATGTTTTTATGACCTTGTTGCGACTTGTGTCACCTTCGAGATCCACATGACGCAGCAGGCTTTCCTGTACATATGGTCCTTTTTTAATTGATCTTGCCACGATCGTCTCCTAGAGGCTGATTTACTTTTTATTTCTACGTCTTACGATAAATTTATCGGTCCGTCTGTTGGTTCTGGTCTTGTAGCCCTTGGTCGGGACACCCCACGGGGTAACCGGGTGACGACCACCGGAACTCTTACCTTCTCCACCACCATGCGGGTGATCGACCGGGTTCATGGCGACACCACGGGATTGCGGACGTTTACCCAACCAACGATTACGACCGGCTTTACCAATTTTGATCTTCTCAAAATCAAGGTTACCAACCTGGCCGACCGTTGCCCGACAATCCTGCATAACCAGACGAACTTCACCGGACGGGAGCCGAAGCTGCGCATAACGCCCTTCTTTGGCGGCAATCATTGCATAAGCACCGGCACTTCTGGCCAACTGACCACCTTTACCAACCTTCAACTCAACGTTGTGTACCCACGTCCCCAGAGGGATTGAGCGGATGGTCATGGTGTTACCGGGACGAATATCTGCAGAATCACTTGCGACGACAGTGTCACCGACGTTCAGGCCATTCGGGGCAAGGATATAGCGCTTCTCACCATCGACATAAAACAGCAGAGCGATCCGGGCACTCCGGTTCGGGTCGTACTCAATCGCTGCAACCTTTGCTGGAACCTCTAACTTGTCACGCTTAAAATCGACAATCCGGTATTGACGCTTATGCCCACCACCGGTATGACGCTTTGTGATCCGCCCGGAGTTATTACGACCGCCGGAGCGCTTAAGCGGTGCCAGCAGAGATTTCTCCGGCTTACTCTTCGTGATCTCTTCAAAAGTTGAAGAGGTCATGTGACGCCGGCCATCCGAGGTTGGTTTAAATTTCTTGATACCCATAATAACTACTCCGTACCTGTAAAGCGCTGAGCCTTACACACCATAAAAATCTATATCCTGACCCTCTTCGAGAGTCACGTATGCCTTTTTCCAGTTATTACGCTGACCCAAATTGGCACCAACCCGCTTTACCTTACCGCGAAACTGAATCGTATTAACCGACTTCACCTTCACGTCAAAAGCCTTCTCTACCGCCTGCTTGATCTCGATCTTGTTGGCATTGCGATTGACTTCAAAAGTCACAATCCGCGACTCTTCCTTAAGAAGATTAGCCTTTTCCGAGATCAGGGGCTTATTGATAATTTCATGGAGAGGTTTCATTTTTCCAATGCTCCTTCAATCTCAGTGACAGCAGCGTCGGTCAACACCAGATTCGGATACTTAAGGATGTCATAAACGTTAACACCTTCAGCACGCAAAACCTTGACGTTGCGCAGATTGCGGGCCGAAAGCTCAACCTTGGGATCAGACTGGTCAATAACAACCAGCGCACCCTCAATTTCAAAACGACCTAAAAGCTGATCAAATGATTTCGTGCTGATTTTATCAAGAGCGAACTCTTTGATGACGACCAGCTTCTCTTCCTGAAAACGCGCAGAGAGGGCACTGCAGAGAGCCAGTTTTTTCACCTTACGGTTCAACTTGAACGCATAGGAGCGTGGAGACGGGCCAAAAGCAACGCCACCACCGACAAAGTGAGGTGCGCGGATTGTCCCCTGACGAGCATTACCAGTCCCCTTCTGACGATAGGGCTTCTTGCTGCCGCCAGCAACTGCACTCCGATTTTTGGTCGCTGCAGTCCCCTGGCGACGAGCCGCTAACTGGTAGCGAACCATGTCATGCAGAAGATAACTTTTAACTTCAGTATTAAAAATACTGTCGGCCAGCTCGCGCTCGCCAACCTGTTTTTTATCCTGGTCATAAACTGTAACAGTTGCCATTTATCTACTCCTATCCGTAGAGACTACGCTTTAATCCCTTTACGGATTTCAATCAAACCATTCTTTGGACCGGGAACAGCACCACGAACAAAAAGGAGGTTCTGCTCCGGACGAACAGCAACAACAATCAAATTCTGGGTTGTTACACGCACATTCCCCAGCTGGCCCGGCATTTTTTTCCCTTTGATAACTTTTGCCGGCCACGCGGACTGACCAATTGCACCCGGACGCCGCTTGAACATCGAGCCGTGACTGGCTCTACCTCCAGCAAAACCCCAGCGCTTGATAACCCCCTGGAACCCCTTACCCTTACTCGTTCCGGTGATATCAATACGATCCCCCGGAGTGAACATGTCACACACGACCTGGTCACCTACCGCACACTCACCTTCAAGCTTGAACTCACGGACGTGTGCAAAGGCTCCCTTACCGGTCTTTTTGAAATGACCCATCTCAGGCTTATTGACCCGCCGGGAATCCTTTTCCTGAAACCCAAGCTGAACAGCCTCATAACCATCGGTCTCGGTGGTTTTCTTTTGCAGCACTGTACACGGTCCAACTTCCAGTACTGTCACTGGAATACGTTGTCCGTCAGCGGCAAAGATCTGGCTCATGCCTATTTTTTTTCCTAATAATCCGTTGGTCATCGTTGTGCCCTTAAATCGTTAAAAGTCTTACTCTTAGAGCTTTATTTCAACATCAACGCCAGCCGACAGGTCGAGTTTCATGAGTGCATCGACAGTCTGCTGAGTTGGCTCCATAATATCGAGGAGACGCTTATGTGTCCGGATTTCAAATTGCTCGCGGCTCTTCTTGTCTACATGTGGTCCACGCAGCACACAGTACTTATTGATGACTGTGGGGAGCGGAATCGGCCCAACCAAACGAGATCCGGTTCTCTTTGTTGTATCAACAATTTCTGCGACAGCCAGATCAAGCAAGCTGTGATCGTAGGCTTTCAGGCGAATTCTTATCTTCTGTGTAGACATCTAATTTATTACCTCGTATTACTCGATAACTTCACTCACCACGCCGGCGCCAACGGTACGGCCACCTTCGCGGATTGCAAAGCGCAGTTCTTTGTCCATGGCGATCGGGGTGATCAGCTCGGCGGTCATGGCGATGTTGTCACCGGGCATAACCATCTCGACACCTTCGGGCAGTTCGACAATGCCGGTCACGTCGGTGGTCCGGAAGTAGAACTGGGGACGATACCCTTTGAAGAATGGGGTATGACGGCCACCTTCTTCTTTGGTGAGGATATAGGCTTCGGCCTTGAACTTGGTGTGCGGGGTGATGCTGCCGGGCTTGGCGAGGACCTGGCCACGCTCAATCTCGTCGCGTTTGATACCGCGCAGCAGGATTCCGCAGTTGTCGCCGGCTTGTCCCTGATCGAGGAGCTTGCGGAACATTTCAACGCCTGTGACGACGGTCTTCTGGGTCTCTTTCATTCCGACGATTTCGACTTCTTCCTGA
>CAZQFI010000088.1:0-3986 GCA_964592545.1 uncultured Geobacteraceae bacterium | reverse complement strand
AGGGGAACGTAAAGCCGCTCGACCCCACCCGGCAGGGTACCGCTATGACCGGGAAAAGTGTAACCACACCCGGCCAAACAGATCAGGACAACAAGAGCGATAATTCTCATTACGCCACCACAATATTGATCAGCCGCCCGGGAACGATAATGACCTTACGAACCGACTTGCCATCAAGGTAACGTCTGACATTCTGTTCAGCGAGAGCCTCACGTTCAATCACCTGTTTGTCGGCATCAACCGCAACGGTAATCTTACCCCGAACCTTACCATTGACCTGAACGACCAGCGTCACCTCGGCAGCAGCCAATGCCGCCTCGTCCCACAGCGGCCAGCCGGCAGTTTCAACACTCTCACCGTGACCCAGCAGTTGCCAAAGCTCTTCACACACATGAGGAACAAAGGGATTCAACAGCCGAACAACCGCTTCGAGGGCTTCACGCAACACTCCCGGGTTCTCTTGTGCCGACTTAAACGCATAGATCGCGTTGACCAGCTCCATAACTGCGGCGATGGCGGTATTGAAATGGAACCGCCCATCAACATCCTCGCTGACCTTTTTGATGGTCTGATGAGTTTTACGCCGCAGATCGGCCGCCTCTCCCGAGACTGTGGCAGGGATCGTTGCCGTTGTCATCACCTCAAGATGATCGTTGACCGCGCGCCAGACCCGGTTGATAAACCGGTAACACCCCTCAACCCCCTGCTCATTCCATTCGAGATCCTTTTCGGGTGGGGCTGCAAACAATGAAAATAAGCGGGCGGTATCGGCCCCGTACTGATCAATCAGCTGATTCGGATCGATAACGTTCTTTTTTGATTTACTCATTTTCTCAGTGCGACCAAATTCAACCACCTGATCACACTCAACACACCGCCCGTCCGCAACCTGCTCCGGATAGAGCCAACCGTGAGCGGAACAACGTTGAGTCTCCTTGCACACCATCCCCTGAGTCAGCAGATTGGTGAATGGCTCGTCGATGTCAACCATCCCCAGATCTCGCAGAATCTTTGTATAAAACCGGGCGTACAGCAGATGCATAACCGCATGCTCGATCCCACCGATATACTGGTCGACGGGCAACCAGTAGTTGGCCGCAGCTTTGTCGAGGGGACCTTCGGTATAATCGGGACAGGTGTAGCGGGCAAAATACCACGAACTTTCGACAAAGGTATCGAAGGTGTCGGTCTCACGCCGGGCCGCTTTGCCGCACTTAGGACAAGCGACCGCAAGGAAACTTTCGTGTCTTGCCAGCGGAGAGCCCCCTTCCCCGGTCAGTTCAACATCGGTCGGCAGTTCAACCGGCAGATCGGCTTCCGGAACCGGAACCGCACCACAACTGTCACAGTAGATAATCGGTATCGGCGTCCCCCAGTAACGCTGGCGGGAAACTCCCCAGTCACGCAAACGGTAATTAACCGTTTTACGCCCTTCACCGCGGCTGTCGAGGAAAGCGGCAATCTGTTCTTTCGCCGTTTCGTTGTCAATTCCGTCAAACTGACCGGAATTGACCAGCACACCGGCATCGGTATACGCTTCGGTCATCGCGTCAGCACTCAGGGTTTCCCCGGCAGGCTGAATAACGACCCGCATCGGGATAGCGTACTTTTTCGCAAACTCAAAATCGCGCTGATCGTGAGCCGGAACCGCCATAACTGCGCCGGTGCCATAGCCCATCAATACAAAGTTGGCCAGATAGACCGGAATCTTTTCACCATTGACGGGATTAATGCTGTACGAGCCGGTAAAAACGCCAATCTTTTCGAGATCACCGCTGGTTCGATCAGCCTTATCCTGCCGTTCAACCCTGGCAATAAACTCCCTGACCTTCTCACGCTGCTCGGCAGTCACCAGTGCCTCAACCTGCGGATGCTCCGGAGCCAGACTCATGAACGTTGCACCGAACAACGTATCGGGACGGGTGGTAAAAACCTTGATTTTTTCAGCACTGTCGACAACCGAGAATTCGATCTCGCTGCCATAGCTCTTGCCGATCCAGTTACGCTGCATCGACAGAACCCGCTCGGGCCACCCGGAGAGTTTATCGGTCCAGTCGAGCAGCTCATCTGCATAATCGGTGATTTTGAAGAACCACTGTTCCAGCTCTTTCGGCTGAACCAGATGATGACAACGCCAGCAACAGCCATCCTCAACCTGTTCATTGGCCAGGACAGTCTGACAATCGTCACACCAGTTAACCAGAGAGCCCTTTTTGTATGCCAGCCCCTTCTCGTACATTTTGAGGAAAATCAGCTGTTCCCAGCGATAGTAATCGGCGTCACAGGTCGCAAATTCACGCTGCCAGTCGTATGAAAGGCCAATCCGCTTCAGCTGCTGACGCATACTGTCGATATTTTCATGCGTCCATTTAGCGGGATGAATCCCATGCTCGATCGCCGCATTCTCCGCCGGCATTCCAAAGGCATCCCAACCCATCGGATGAAGGACGTTAAATCCCTGCATCCGCTTGAAACGGGCAACAACATCACCGATCGCATAATTACGGACATGCCCCATATGAATCCGACCTGATGGATATGGAAACATCTCGAGCAGATAGAACTTTTCTTTCTCTGAATCGGTGTGGACCCGGAAAGATTCCTCCTCTTCCCACACCTGTTGCCATTTCGACTCAACATTCTTTGGATGATACTGATTGTCCATATTACCTCCGTAACGGTCAGGCACACCGCTACTTGTCTAAAACGTTCAAATAAACGAAAACCGGCAAATGCCGGCATCGTTTATGAAAAAATGGGAGGAAACACCCCCTATGTAAACAGACTGCCCCGAAAGGTCAGTACAAAACAGCCAGACTTATTTAGCCCGATAAGTGATGCGCCCACGAGTTAGATCGTAGGGAGACAATTCAACGGTGACCCGGTCACCCGGCAGGATCCGGATATAGTATTTACGCATCTTCCCGGAAATGTGAGCCAGCACGACATGATCGTTATCAAGCTTGACCCGGAACATCGCATTTGGGAGTGGTTCAACGACCGTTCCTTCGACCTCTATTGCTTCTTCTTTTGCCAATGGTGCCTCCTCATTAAAAAATCACTTTAAGACCAAGAATAATAAAGTCTTATTACACGTTCGTCCAGGGCTGTCAAGACTATGCGTCGGAACACACCGGTCTCGAAGATGAAAATGATAACAAATCGAAAAAAAGAGAATCCGGGCGGATCAATCGCGGCGGGCTTCGGGATCGAGCAGTCGACGAACGACCTCGATCAGTCGAGCGGTCTGAAGGGGTTTCGTGACAAACTCATCGGCTCCCGTCTGCAGGGCCCGTTCGCGGGTAACATCGGAGCCTTCTGTCGTAATAACAATGATTGGCAGCCTTTCGTAGAGACGATCGTTACGAACCAGCTCAACAAGCTTGAGTCCGTCCATCATCGGCATATTGATATCGGTCAGAAGCAGATCGTATTTTTGTGCGGAGAGTTTTTTCAGCGCGGCAACACCATCACCCGCTTCTTCGATGTGGAGATTGGGAAGTCGTTGCAGAGCAAAAACAATAAACTGTCTCATGGTCGGGGAATCATCCACCACTAACACGTTTGCAGCATACATCTCTTTCAGACTCTCCCATGAAAAGTGAAAAAACTAGCCCCGATCAAGTAAACGTTCGATTGTCTCCATGACCATCGCCGATTTGAATGGCTTGGTAATGTATTGGTCAGCTCCGACAGCATCCCCCCGGGCGACATCCTCCGACGTTTTTCTCGCCGTCAACAGAATAATCGGGATATGCCGTGTTTCAGGATTCTGCTTTATCCGTTCACACACTTCAAAACCGTCCAGTTCCGGCAACATAATATCGAGAAGGATCAGGTCGGGTGGCTCGGCAGCAACCGCCTCAAGGGCCGCTAAACCCGTTGTCGCCCCCTGAACCAGATAGCCCTTGGTTGTCAGCAGAATACTTTCAAGTTTCAACAAACTTTCTTCATCTTCGACAATGAGAATCTTTTTCTGCATAACG
>CAZQFI010000087.1:0-4141 GCA_964592545.1 uncultured Geobacteraceae bacterium | reverse complement strand
TGTAGCGGGGGCGGTTGGAGAGATACCCCATGTCGGGATTGATATCTTCAGCCGGAATCTGTGGTTTGGCAAAATTGAAGCGGCGGGCATGGTACGGGCAGGCTGCTTCGCAGTAGCGACAGCCGATACACCAGTTGTAATCGACAACGACGATGCAGTCTTTTTCCTGCCAGGTTGCTTTCACCGGGCAGACTTCGATACATTTCGGCTCGCGACATTGCTGACAGGCGACCGGCATATAGAAGTGATCGTCGCTGGCGGCTTCTTTTTCGGGATAATCGTGGCTGGCCGATTCGAGATTAATCGTCCCTTTTTTCATTTTCAGCACCCGGATGTACTGCTTCTGCGGGCTGCGTGACTGGTTGTTCTCTTCCATGCAGGCGTAGACACACTTGCGGCAGCCGATGCAGCGTCCCAGGTTGAGAACGTAGGCGAACTCAACACCGTCAATGGGGGGAGGGTCGGAGATGGTCGCCTTGACGTGATATTTTTCCTGAATCTGAGCTTCCAACCGGGCAAAAATCTCTTTTTTATCCTCAGCGGTCAGTTCTTTGTAGTGTTTCTGGATGAAATCGTCTCCGGTCGGGACTTCCTCTGCACTTAGCAGCGGCGAGAGTGACACTGCCGCAGCAGCGGACAGACATGCCGTACCGGTCAGAAAATTACGGCGGCTGACGCCCGATTTCTGCTGATTCCCGTCATTCGACTCAAAGTTTTTGTGTTCTTCCGTATTCATCAGAATCTCTCCTGGTTGGAATCGGTCAAGTAAGCAGATGTGGGATCGTCGTCATCATGTCTGGCGTGGCGGATGGTTTTTGCCGGCCAGACCGGTGCCGGAGCAGCGACATCGTACTTGAACTTTGGTGAATGGGGATCGTGACACTGGGTGCAGGTATAGTTGACAGGAGTTTTCCCGTCTTTGACCAGCCAGCCGCCCTGTCGCAGACCATGAGTTCCCGCTTTCCAGTCCTGAACAATGATTCCATGGCAACGGGCACACAGCTTTTCGGGAGTCGCAAACGGTATTTTCTTTTCACCGTCTCCGGCAAGGCTGTCGCGGTCGTAAATATGGTGGCAGTTGTAGCAACGATTATTGACGCCATGGTCAAGCTTGATGGTTGCATGGGCAAACTGTGGCCGGATGACGTTGGGATCGGGAACCTGAACGCTGTGGCAGATAAAGCAGTTTCCCGGCATGACGGTGTTTTCTAGAATTTCACCCCGCGCGGTTTCGGGGGTGTACCATTCTGTTTTTAGTGGCGTGGGATCGGGAATGTCGGGCTTGCCGTCCCCCAGAAAAATAAAAATCAACACAAGGATAATCATCCCCGGTAGGAGAATTTTCTTTAGAAATTCTCCTGAATCAAAAAACGCCTTTTTCCCAGTCTGTTTCATTGAGCGCTCTCTCCCGAATACGTCTGCAAAGTGTTTTGGATCTTCAATTGCAAGCAATAACAGTCATGGCAGTACATTATGAGTGAGCAGAAAACGTGCCATAACCAAAACACCGAAAAAACAGGAGGTTATTGAAAGATGATATATTGCATGGTTATTAATGTGTCGGTTTGATGGTTCAATAGTTGCCGGTTTTGTGCTAAGATATGATGACCTAAAAGGTTATTTTTGTACCATTTGGCTTTGTTGAAACATAAAGGAGTGAACATGAGATTTCCGCAGATCTCATTGTCGATTCGTCGAAAAATGTTGATCGCATTTTTAAGCCTTGCTCTCGGGCCGATCCTGTTTCTTGGCCATCTCTCTCTGGAGAGGATGGAAAAAGCTCTCCATTCGCAGATCAGGTTGGGGTTGCAGGCAGAAGCAGTTACGGCGGGAAACTCGATAGAGGCCCTCCTGAAAGGGGTGCGGCGGGAGGTCCGTTCCCTCGCACGTTTTCTGCAACGGCGCTTGAAAGAGGGGATGGATGCTGAACAGTGGGCACTGATCCAGAATGAGTTCCTTGCTGCAATCTTGGTAGAAAAAGATTACTACCAGATCCGTTTCATTTCGGTTGACGGTTATGAGCAGCTGCGGATCAATAACGTTGATGGTGAGATTGTCCTCGTTCCCAGGGATCAGCTGCAGTACAAAGGGAACCGTTACTATATTCAGGAAGCTTTCGCGTCTCCTCCGGGAGGCACCTACGTTTCGCATCTCGATTTGAACGTGGAATTCGGGCAGGTTGAAACACCGAACCGGCTGGTCGTCCGTGTTGCCGCCCCGATTGTTGATGGTGACGGCAAGACGGCCGGTCTGGTTGTGATCAATGTTTTTGGCGACAAACTCCTCTCCCCATTGAAGTATCTGCTGAATGTTGATGGCACACGAATACTGCTTTTCAATCAAAATCACCAATATATCCGGATGGATAACCAATCGGGACCGGTTAAATTTTTTAATTCCGAGATTGCTGGTGACAGTGAACTTGAGACAATCGTCTCATTGCTTCCCGATTCTGAACAAACACCCAAAATTGCGGCCGTCAGCAGTGACATTCTGGCGATGGAGGCGATTCGTGCCGGGGCAGAACGCCTCTGGTATCTTGCGATCGCTTATCCACAGAAGCACATTTATGCCGAACTTGTTCAGCTGAAAAAAACGTTTATCTTTTCTTTTCTGCTCCTCGCCCTGATCGCGGTTGTCCTGGCAATTTTGGCGGCCCGACGTTTCAGTCAGCCCATCCGGCAACTCTCCCGCTTTGCCAAGACGGTCGCTTCCGGTCATTTTGATGTCGTCTCAAATATCACCAGTCGTGACGAATTTGGTGAGTTATCACGTGCGTTGAATGAAATGGCCGTGGCGCAGAAAGAGACCCATGCCGAACTGCTGAATTGGAACACCCTGCTCAAGGAGGAGGTTGAAAAGAAAGTTGCAGACCTGAACCGCTCTCAGCAGGAAGCCGATGCTGCCGAAAAGGTGATGCTGACGCTGGAACGCCAACTGGTGCAGGCAAATCGTTTATCTTCGCTGGGAATGTTGTCGGCGACGGTCGCTCACGAAATCGGGAATCCCCTTGCCGGTCTGCGGGTTAAATTGCAGCTGCTGCAGCGGCGTAAGGATCTTGATCGTGATCTGCAACTCGATATTTCGAAAATGATGAGTCTGGTCGATCGCCTGGGAGAGTTTCTCGGTCACCTGACGGGCTATCTGGCTCCACAGAAAAGCCACGACTGTGAGCAGACCGATGTCGGTCAGGTTCTGAAAGATCTCGGTTTTATCCTCTGTGAGGAGGCTGACCGCAACCGGATTTCCCTGAACCTTCATCTGCCCGACCAGCCGTTACTGGTGTGCTCCAGGGAGCAGTATCTGCATCAGATTCTGATGAATCTTATTCTTAATGCGCTACAGGCGTGTGATGAAAACGGACACGTCGATGTCTTTGTCGCTGAGAAGGGTGAAGAGATCGAAATCAGTATCCGGGATGATGGCTGCGGGTTGCCCGCTGGGTTGGGTCAGCAGATTTTTGAGCCGTTGGTCACAAGTAAAGCTGATGGTACCGGACTGGGGCTGGCGATTGTCAAGCAGCTGGTTGAAGAGATGAAGGGTAAAATTACTTTGGATAATCGGGCCGAGAGAGGCGTTGAAGCTCAAATTACTTTCCCCCGAGGAGGTCATTGATGCGCGGGCGAATTCTGGTTGTCGAGGATGAAGAGATATTGCGGGAAAGTCTGGTCGATTTTTTCCGCCAGGAAGGTTATCTCGCACGGAGTGCCGACGGCATTGCAGCGGCCCGGTACGAATTGAAACAGCACGATTTTGACCTGATGATTCTTGATATGAAACTGCCGGATGGATCGGGGCTGGACCTGCTGGCAAAGATTCCCGACCCCCAGTCGCTGCTGGTGATCGTGGCAACGGCATTTCCTGAGGTTCAGACCGCAGTCACCGCTCTGAAACTCGGCGCTTTCGATTATATCAATAAACCTTTCGATCTTGATGAACTGCTGCTGCTGGTTGAGCGGGCTATGGATACCCGCCAGCTGCGCGGTGAGGTTCATTCGTTTCGTCAGCGTGAGAAGCAGCGCAGCAAGCGATCGTGGACACGGCTGGAAGGGGATTCAAACGTCCTGAAAAAGATCCGTCAGGAAATTCTGCTGGTCGCCAAAGCCGATACGACAACAACGCTGATCCTTGGAGAAAGTGG
>CAZQFI010000086.1:0-1834 GCA_964592545.1 uncultured Geobacteraceae bacterium | reverse complement strand
ATCAGATGGTGCAGGGGGGCGTTGCCGGTCACAATCTCTACCTGACCCTGGATCGTTCGTTACAGTACGTTGCCGAAAAGGAATTGGCACGCGTCGTCAAAGAGACGGGTGCTGTCGGTGGAACAGTCGTGATGATGGAGCCGGCAAGTGGCAGGATTCTGGCGCTGGCAAGCCAACCCGATTACAACCCGAACCTCGCCGGTCGCTACGCGGCAGCAAAGCGGCGTAACCGGGCAGTGACCGATATGTATGAGCCGGGATCGACATTCAAGCCATTCCTCCTTGCGGCGGTTCTTGAGGAAGGGCTGGTGAGCCCCAATCAGAAAATATATTGTGAAAACGGGCGCTTTTCTGTCGGTGGAAAAACGATCCGAGATCACAAAAAATTCAAAAAGCTAACTCTCAAGGAAGTTCTGAAATTCAGCAGTAATATCGGCTTCGCCAAATTGGGAAAGGCGCTGGGTCGGGAGAAATTCTACTCCTATATCAGCGATTTTGGTTTTGGTGAACCAACCGGGATTGACCTGCCCGGCGAGGTCGGCGGGCTGGTACGTCCCCCATCGCGCTGGTTTGAAATCGATCTGGCGGCAATTTCGTTTGGTCAGGGGTTGAGTGTTACTCCGATTCAAATTGCAACGGCGATATCGGCGATAGCCAATGGCGGATTATTGATGGAGCCCTATCTGGTTGAAAAAATCACCGATGCGTCCGGCGAGGTTGTGATGCGGCGCCTGCCGGAAGTGCGGCGACGGGTTGTTTCCGAAAAAACGGCAAATATTGTTAAAAACATGATGATTTCGGTGACTGAGCCGGGGGGAACCGGGACCCGGGCAGCCCTTGCCGGGTATCAGGTTGCCGGTAAAACGGGGACGGCCCAGAAGGTTGATACCGTTACGGGTGGTTATTCTCCCGATAAGCGGGTCTCATCATTTGTCGGGTTTGTTCCTGCCGACAATCCTGCGCTGGTTCTTTCGGTGACAGTCGACGAACCTCAAGGGAAAACGTATGGCGGGCTGGTTGCGGCACCGGTTTTTGCCCGAATTGCCAGTCAAACCCTCAGCCATATGAATATCCTCCCCAAAGGTGAAGTTGTCGCAATGACCAAAGAACAGTTGGCGGCAGAACCTCTCCCCGACCTGGCGGCACTGCTGCCTGCCGTTGAGTCGAGTGACGGCATCAGGATGCCCGATTTTACCGGGTTAAGCTATCGGCAGGTATTGCAGCTGATGCAGGAGAAAAAACTTAATCTCAAGTTGTCCGGTAGTGGGCATGTCGTGAGGCAATCCCCGGCACCGGGAAAAGTGATTCGGTACGGCAAACAGGCGTGGATCAAATTTGGAGCGTAGGCAGGATGTCTGAAGTGACAAAACAAACATTGAAATCTCTGCTGGCGGTGATCGACCCCATTGAAATTTATGGTTCAGTCGATATCGCTGTGACAGGTTTGGCCTGCGATTCGCGCCGGGTTGAAAGTGGCGACCTCTTTTTTGCCCTGCCCGGTGTCAATGTTGATGGCTTTCGCTATCTGCCTCAAGCGCTGGCTGCGGGTGCCGCAGCGGTTATTGCTGAAAAGCTTCCGGAGCAACGCGAAGACGGTCTCTGCTACATCCGGGTTGCTGATGCCCGGCGGTCGATGGCGCTGATCGCTTCACAGTTTTACGCCAATCCAACAGCAGATGCCGTGGTGATCGGCGTGACGGGAACCAATGGTAAAACTTCGACGACCTACCTCCTTGAAGCGATTTTCCGCCAGGCGGGATATGCCCCGGCGGTGTTCGGAACGGTTGAATACCGTTTTGGTGAAGTCTGCTACGACGCTGCCAATACAACACCC
>CAZQFI010000085.1:0-5032 GCA_964592545.1 uncultured Geobacteraceae bacterium | reverse complement strand
GAAATTCAATTGATTCCCCCTGCAACTCACGCAGCCGCAGCAGAATAGAACGCCCCAATGTCTGGATCTGGTTCCCAGCATCGTTGATATAGTACTCCCGCTGGACATCAAACCCGGCGGCCTGTAAAACCGCCGCAACGGCATCACCAACGACAGCCCCCCGACCATGGCCGATATGAAGTGGACCCGTCGGGTTGGCACTGACAAACTCAACTTGTATTTTTGTCCCTGCACCAACTGTACTGCGACCATATTCCGCCCCCTGCTCTGTAATACGGTCAAGCACAGCATACCAGCAGTCGGCAGCAAGGCGAAAATTGATGAAACCCGGCCCGGCAATTTCAATCCTGTCGCACAGGGGATTCCCCTGCAGTGCGTCAACCAGAGTCTCAGCTATTTTCCGTGGAGCTTTCCGTTCGGCTTTTGCCAGAACCATCGCCAGGTTGGTCGAATAATCACCATGATCTGCGTTTTTGGGAACTTCCAATTGAATTTCATCCGGCAACTCCCCGGATGTCAGTGTGTCATCTGAGTAGCACTGTTCCAACGCAGCCCGAATGGCCAGCCGTAATTGTTCTTTCATCCCTATTTCTGCCTTTTTTCTCCGGTATCACTGTCAGGAAGGTAATAAATCAGCTCCCCCTCGCGTACCATCCCAAGTTTTGTTCGAGCCAAATGTTCCCAGTAGGTCTTATCTTTCTGCAATCGTTCTATTTCTTCACGGAGCTGCTGCCGCTGTTGTTCCAGATCAGCCAGCTGTTGCTGGAGATCTGTTTTCTGCTCCTCCACCTGGAGAATTCTCAGCACCCCGCGATTTCCAAATACAGCATATGCAAACAGCAGCAAAATAGCGATAAGCAGACAGAGAGTCAGCACGTTTTTTTGACCGTTTTTTTTCGGCTTATCTGTTGATGTCAAAGGGTCCCTCTTGTCACAGCAAAGCTAAATCAGGAACGGGCCGACGTTCAAAAACCACCCAGACCTCCCGAATCACCGAAAACCGAACCAATTCCCCGCATACTGAGTGTTACCATAATTGACCGGTCATCTTCACGGTCGGTGTAGGTCAACCCTGTTGCCCAGCACTGGTGAACATAACCAATACCGACAACGTGTTCGAGATGCTCCTCGGTCGCAAGATCATAACGCTGCATATAGTTCAGATAGACCGGCTTAAAGAAGGACAGATTTATCCGCGCAGTCACGTAATCGATGTCGTCCTCAAGGTTGTAACGATATTCTGCAGAGAATGAATTTCCCCGACCATCATGAATACTTGTTGCCACAGATTTTTCTGTCCAGTCCCCCGAATCAACGTCCAGGGTTGTGTCGGTTCTCAGGGAGAGCCAGGTGGTTGGCAGCATAACCATTTCAATCCGCAGATCCTGAAAACGTTGATCCTCAAACTCATCGCTCAGATCATAGGCTTGCGACACCCGCAGGTAAAGCAATTCACGATAACTTGGTTTCCCGCTAAAGCTGTCAGTACGAATTGTCAACCGCTGAACCAGAGCATATTCGAGCTGGTTTTCATACTCAATCCGGTCGTATCGATCAAAATCGGGGAGATATTCCTGATCAACATCCGGCGTATAGCTGTAAACCAGCTCAGGCTCTATCGTATGGCGTACCTTGCCGAAAAAGCCAAAGGGACGATTGTAAATTTTCTGAACCCGTGTATTGATTTTCGTCTCAAATTCTGCAACACCCTTATTTTCTGAATCGGAACCATCACTCAGATTCCAGTAAACGCGTTCGATATAGGAAATTTTAGGTGCAATATCGATCGCATCCAGCAAACTAATATTTGCGGACAGCGACGGACGAACCGAAAAACGTTCCCCCTCGACCTCTTCTCTGCGCGTAAAATTAACGTACTCGGTCTCCAGCGCATAATAAAAAATCGATTCGCCAATCCGCTGTCTTGCTGCACCAAAGGTTATCTGCGGCAGCTTTTGTAACGTTGTCGGATCATCATTTTCGAGATCCTTTGTATAGTCCAGCACACCGGCCAGGCTGTATTTTCCCCAGCTTTTACTCAAAGAGAAAATCGACTCGACCTTATCCTTGTTATACTCCCCGGCAACGTCACCAAAATCTTCAAAAAATTCTTTGTCGTTGACATACTCGGCATCAACCACCATTCGCACCCCGCCGGGCAACATTCCATCATGCTGCCATTCAAGGGCATAGCGATTTTCATCAACCTTTTCCCCATCAACCTGGTCGACATCGATGTGGTAAGCCCGTGCCTCACCGGCATTACTGTTGCCAAAGATATAACGATACTCCAGCCCCTTGCCTAGCCCCATTTCGGAAAGGTAGTCCAGGTATAAAGTCGCATCCTGATTGACCCCGAGAACCTGATAATAGGCCCCACTGAACTGGTATCCACGTTTATCAGAGTACCCAACTGCAGGAAGAAGAAAACCGGACTCACGCTCCGTCCTTACCGGATAGATCATATAGGGAAGATAAAGAAGGGGGACATCTTTGACATAGAAAAGCATGTTGTGGGCACGGGCGTACCCCCCCAGGGTAACATCGAGTTGGCTGGCACCAAATTTCCACGCAGGGACGTCACCATCGCAGGTTGTAAAGGTCCCTTTTGTGATATGATAGTCAACATCCCCCATTTTTTCGATAGAATCACCATAGACACGCAGATTCTGCTCATACAGGTAGAAAGAGCTGTCCTCAACAACCCCCGTCTCAGTGCATAAGTTAAAGCGCGCCCTGGTTCCAATGAGTTCATCCTCCGGGGAAGTCAAACGAACATCCCCTTCGATTTCGACCTCATTATTCAACTGATTCCACTGCAGGCTTTCTCCCTGAACTTCCAGTTCTCCCTGAGTCAATTTAACATCACCCGTTGCGTGATAAACACTGGTATCTTTGTCGTAAGTCAGCTGATCTGCTTCGAGATGGACAGGCTGATCTGACTCAGACGCCTGTCCCAGATCGATCGCCATTGCTGGTCCAGGCACGCAGAAAAGAAGTACAAGAATAAGAAAACGCAACAACATGATGTCCCAAAATGAGATGTTGTGAAAACCGCCAGTTAACAGACAAGCTCCAGTGAGCCGCTATCCGAATGAAAATACTCGCGGATCACTGCCACCAGAAACAATGATCCTGCGACAAGAATCGTTTCCCCCGCTGACCGACGGGCCAGTGCCGATTGAAGTGCCGTGATTGGATCGGCATAACTCTCCGCCGGAACCCCCGCCTGAGACGCCTGCAATGCCAACGCCTCCGCAGATGCGGCTTCATCGACCGGAGGCTTGGTCGCATAAACACATTCGGCAAAAGGGAGGAGTTCCAAAAGTAACTCGCTCGATTGTTTATCCGCCTTGCAGCCGATAACCAGATGCAGGTTCTTCATCTCTCCCTGCTGGAGGTACCCTGCCAGTTTTTTTGCCCCGGCCCGGTTGTGGGCACCATCAAGAAGGATATTGTCCGGTAGCCACTCAAGCCGACCCGGCCACACAACCCTTTTCAGCCCTTGCCGAATAGCAGAAGCGGAAAAATTCAGACCTTTATGTGCAAGAAAGTCAGCTGCAACTGCGGCCAGTGCAAGGTTATGGTGTTGATGACGACCGGGCATCACAGAAGAGAGGTGGTCAAGCTGAACCCCTGTCCCTGACACAGTAAAAGAATCGGACCGGCTGATACAGTGATAATCATGCCCCAGTCGTAACAGTGGAATACCGATGCGTTCCGCCTCTGCCCGTAAAATATCATCGGCAACGGAGTCCTGATAGCCACTGATAGCAGGGACTCCGGCTTTAAAAATACCCGCCTTCTCCACAGCAATTTCAGCCAGAGTGCCGCCCAGATAAGCGGTATGATCCAGCGAGATCGGGGTCATCAGGCACAGCTCCGGAGTCACAACATTGGTTGCATCCAGCCGCCCCCCCAATCCCGTCTCCAGAATGGTCCACTGCACACCACTGCGTTGAAAATAGAGCAATGCCAGTGCCGTTGTAAACTCAAAAAAGGTTGTCCGTAATTCCTCGGCATACGGGCGCAACTCTTCCACCAGAGTAACAACTTCGGACTCCTCTATCTGTTGCAGGTCGATCCTGACCCGTTCGGTAAAACGATGGAGATGGGGAGAGGTATAGAGTCCCGCTGGAATTTTTGCAGCATGAAAAATTCCGGCAAGAGCGGCAGCAGTCGAGCCCTTGCCGTTGGTCCCGGCAATATGGATAATCCGCAGACTTTCCTGCGGATTGCCAATCTTTGCCAGAAGATTACGAATATTCTCCAGTCCCAGTTTAATCCCAAAAAGCTGTAGCGAATAGAGGTAATCGAGACTGTCCTGATAGCTGCACGCCATCAGCACTTAACTTCTGGTAAAAATTCGCAGCAGTTCTGACAGCTTCTGCTTCATCTCCCGACGCGGGACAATCATGTCAACCATCCCGTGTTCGAGGAGATATTCGGAACGCTGAAAGCCTTCGGGAAGGGTTTGACGAATCGTCTGCTCGATAACCCGGGGACCGGCAAAACCGATCAGGGCACGGGGCTCAGCAATATTCAGATCACCCAGCATGGCAAAACTGGCGGTCACACCACCGGTTGTCGGATCGGTCAGAACCGAGATAAACGGAATTCCCGCCGCCTTCAGTTTGGCCAGCGCAGCACTGGTTTTCGCCATCTGCATCAACGACATGATACTTTCCTGCATCCGCGCACCACCTGAAGAGGAGAAAATCAGCACCGGAGCATTGGTCTCAAGTCCCTTCTCAATCGCCCGGGTGATTTTCTCTCCAACAACTGAGCCCATACTGCCGCCCATAAAGGAAAAATCGAAAACAGCGACAACCACCGGCAGGCCGTCGAGGTGACCCTCACCACAGATAACCGCGTCACCGTCACCCGCTTTTTTGATCGCAGCTTTGATTCGATCTTTGTATTTTTTGCTGTCTTTGAAATCGAGAAAATCGACTGAACGCATTGTCGCGTCCATTTCGACAAACGTCCCCTCGTCGATAATCAGATCGATCCTTTCACGCGCACCGATGCG
>CAZQFI010000084.1:0-2433 GCA_964592545.1 uncultured Geobacteraceae bacterium | reverse complement strand
CCTGGCGGCCCTTGGTACCTATGCTGTTATTATGGCAGGTGGGCTTGTTGCGGTTCCCCTGCTGTGGCCCCTGATTCAGAAATCTTTTGGTTATTCTACGGCATGGGTCGAGTTGGCTCTGCCGCTGATTGGTGTGGCTGTCGTTCTGGGGACGATCAACGTCAGCCGGGCAATTACTTTATTCTGTGCCTCTTTCTGTATGGCTTTTCTGCTGATGTGGCTGGTGTAGTGATGTCGATTTCAAGAAGAGTTCGTCTGCATATCTGGCTGCGCCTCCTTTTTTTACAGGCCAGCTGGAACTTTGAAAGGTTGCAGGGGATAGGTTTCTTTTATGCGTTGCTGCCCGGTTTGAAAAAACTTTACCGTAAAGATGAGCTGGGGGATGTCAGTCGCAGGTATGTCGGCTATTTCAATACCCATGTTTACCTTGCCCCTCTGGTTGCTGGAGCGGTATTGAAACTTGAAGAGCAAAAGGCGGCGGGGCAGGCTGATCCCGATTTTTCTATTGAAGAGTTTAAGGAGATGGTCGCAGCACCATATGCTGCGATTGGTGATGCCCTTTTTTGGGGCGGTCTGCGACCGCTGGCAGCAGGAGTTTCCCTCTTTTTTGCGGTGAAGGGGATTCTGTGGGCACCGCTGATTTTCATCGTTCTTTATAACATTGTCCCCATCTGGTTCCGAACCGTATTTTTTGTCCGGGGTTATCGTCAGGGGATGGATTCTGTCAAATTTATCCAGGAGCATAAGCTGCCCGACTGGGCTATTCATACAAAAGAGGCTGCCGTCGTCGTTCTCGGTGGCTTGAGCGCTTTTATGGTTTTCTCCCAGCTGACGCACCATCAATTACCGGGCTGGCTGGGATTGTTGACCTTGTTGCCGATGGTGATGTTGAGTCTGATCGCACGCAAAGGGGTATCAACCCTGGTATTGGTGTTTATTACTGTCGGCACCATTTTTCTGCTCGGGTTATTCTGGGTGGATGTGATTCAATTATTTGCTTTGTGGGGTGCAAAATAATTATGCAAAATCGGAGTTTTATAATAAAGAACCGGCTTGGATTGCACGCTCGCGCGGCAGCTCAGCTGGTGCAGACGGCGAATAAGTTCAGTTCTGAGGTCGTTCTGATCAAAGATGATATTGAGGTGAACGGGAAAAGCATTATGGGCATTCTGCTGCTGGCTGCACCACAGGGGACGGAGATTGCCGTTACTGTCGAGGGCGCCGATGAGCAGGATGCAATGGATGTGATTGCCGAACTGATTGAGGATGGTTTTGGTGAAGACTAAGCTTGCTGAAGACACATATCTGGTTGGCATCGGAGTTTCTTCGGGGATCGCTATCGGAGAAGCCTGCCTGGTTGATCAGCGCCCGCTGGTTGATCAGTCCCGTATCGAAGCGGCCGATGTCGAAGCTGAACTGCAGCGGTTTGAACAGGCGGTTGAACGCGCGCGAAGACAGCTGCAAAAGATCAAGCAGGCGGTTTCGAGACAGAAACATTTGCGCGAGCATCTCTATATTCTCGATACCCATCTTCTTATCCTTGAGGATGAGATGTTGCTGGGAGAGACGGAGAAGGCAATTCAGGCGCACATGAATGCCGAAGGGGCGTTAACTCAGGTTCTGGAACAGCTTCGGGCGTTGTTTGACAACATTGATGATGAGTATCTGCGCGAGAGACGTTCAGATGTCGATGCGGTCGGTGAAAGACTGTTACGCATTTTGACCGGTGTCAGTGAGCGCTCAATCGGGAACCTGGGGCGCAAGTCACTGGTGGTCGCACACGATTTATCGCCGGCTGAAACGATGCAGATGGATCGCTCCAAAGTCCTCGGTTTTATCACCGATAAGGGGGGGAGAACCTCACACACGGCGATTCTGGCCCGTTCTCTCGATATTCCGGCAGTTGTCGGTCTGGAATCGGTGACATCGATGGTTTATGACGGTGTCCCGGCAATCATTGATGGCTCTTCCGGGGTTGTTGTCCTGAATCCATCAGAAGCGACGTTCAAGGAGTATCTCAAGCGCAAGCAGACTTACGAATATCTGGAACAGGATCTCGTCAAGTATTACGATCTCCCCGCGATAACGCGTGATCATGTCAGTGTTGCCCTGCGCGGGAATCTGGAGATCGCCGGAGATATTGAACAGGCGCGAAAATTTTCTGCTCAGGGGATAGGCCTTTACCGTACCGAGTTTCTCTATTTGGGAAGAACGACCCCACCCGATGAAGACGAACAGTATGATGCGTATTGCGAGATCCTGCGGCAGGTCGGTGACGAGAGTGTGACGATCCGGACGCTTGATATCGGCGGTGACAAGTTTGTTCCGGAATTGAACCTTGAGGATGAGGATAATCCGGCGATGGGGCTGCGGGCGATCCGCTTTTCACTGTACGAAGAGCGCCTGTTCAGGATTCAGCTGCGGGCAATTCTG
>CAZQFI010000083.1:0-1669 GCA_964592545.1 uncultured Geobacteraceae bacterium | reverse complement strand
AATTTTTTTGTTTTCAATTTGAGCAATTTTTCATAAGAAAGTTGTCCACTATATGGAAGAAGTTGTTTCCAAAATTACAATTATGCTTGTTCCGGCGTTACTGGCAATCATTCTGCATGAGGTGGCGCACGGGTATATCGCTGAGCAGTTTGGTGACCCGACAGCCCGACTGTTGGGACGTTTGACGCTGAATCCACTGAAGCATCTTGACCCTATCGGAACCATTGCCATTTTTGTTTTCGGTTTCGGTTGGGCCCGGCCGGTTCCTGTGAACCCGGGAAATTTTCGTCGTCCCCGGCGTGATATGATTTGGGTTGCTCTCGCCGGCCCGACGACAAATTTTATTCTTGCTGTCCTGTCGGCAGTGCTATTACGTGTATTGGGACTGCTTGACCGAGGTTCCTTTGGTGATATGCCGGCTTATGTCAGTTTTGCAACTCCTGTTGAGATGATGGCGGGCTTCAGTCTTTATATCAATGTGCTACTTGGGATTTTCAATCTTATTCCGATTCCACCTCTGGATGGCGGGCGGATCTTGACAGGAATTCTACCTGAGCGACAGGCGGCATTGATCGGTCGCCTTGAACCGTTCGGGTTTGTCCTGATCCTGTTTCTGGTTTTTTTCACCGATATCTGGTCGTTCTTACTTGGCCCAATCATTAATTTTGTTGTTGTTTTTATGGCCGGGGATGAGGTGAGGCTGGTTGAAAAGGCGATCCACTTCCTGTTCAGCCAGTAATGTGTTGCTGAGAATCAGCAGATAAAGTGTTCTTATGGCAATCGAAATCCGTCTGGACAATTTTACCGGCCCCCTTGATCTCCTTCTCCATTTGATCAAAAGCCATGAAATGGATATCTACGATATCCGGATTGTGGAAATCACCGAGCAGTATTTGCAGATTATTGATCAAATGAAGCAGCTCGATCTCGATATCGCCGGGGAGTTTTTGTTGGTTGCTGCCACATTGATTCATATAAAATCGCGGATGTTGCTGCCCGCAAGTGAAAATCCGGAAGATGAGGATGAGGATCCCCGTGCCGAGCTGGTGAGAAGACTGCTTGAATACCAACGCTACAAGGAGGCTGCAGAGTTATTGCAGCAGTTGCCTCAGCTGAAACGGGATACGTTCACCTGTCGCGTGCAGCTTTCAACGCTGCTGGGCGGAGAAGATCAGGACGATGAGGTCGTGATCGGAGTGTATCAGCTTGCCGATGCATTTCATCGTCTGTTGAAGGATAAGCCTCCCGAAATTTTTCACGAAGTTATTCATGAGAAGTTGTCGGTTGCCGATTTTGTTGATCAGATCAGTCAAAAACTGATCCACAAAAAACGCCTGGCATTCAGCGAGATTTTTTCACTGAAACAGACCCGGCCAGAGTTGATCGTGACATTTCTTGCTGTTTTGGAGTTGGTTAAGCTGCATATAATCAAGATTGATCAGGTTGATGATTTTACCGAGATATGGTTAACCCTGATAGCGTCAGCGGAACAATTATCGCAGTTGTCTCACGAAGAGGAATTTCAGGTGTATGGATAATTTGATTCAGCTGGTTGAGGCATTCATCTTTGCCGCGGAGACACCTCTTACGCTTGATCGGCTGGCTGTTTTAACCGAGCAGCCACGCTCTGATGTCCGGACTGCTGTTGACACGTTGCTGCAGGATTACC
>CAZQFI010000082.1:0-2019 GCA_964592545.1 uncultured Geobacteraceae bacterium | reverse complement strand
GATCACGATATGCGTTATAATTTCAATTTCAAGAATATTCGTATTATCCGTGATTACTATTCCATTCCGCCGGTGTGCTGCGAAAGTACCCAGATACAGCAGGTCTTTCTCAATCTGCTGAAAAATGCGGCTCAGGCTCTTTATTCCTCTACTGCCGAGCCCCAGATTACACTGCGGGTTTTCCCTGCCGAAGAGGGCTCTGTCCGGGTGCAGTTTGAAGATAACGGCCCGGGGATCGAATCGGATGTGGCGGCGCGGATTTTTGATCCATTCTATACGACCCGTGAGGTTGGAGAAGGGACGGGGCTTGGGCTGTCGGTTGCCTATTTTATTATTACTCAGAACCATCAGGGGAGCTTGAGTGTCTATTCCCGTCCGGGCGAAGGGTGCAGATTTGACCTGGTTCTTCCCGTTGATCATATTGGTGTGAGTGAAATATCCTCGTAGCCTGGGTTTCAGTGATGGTTTTTTTCGGGCTGTTCGTTATCGGACAGCCTTTTTATTTGAAATCTCCCGCGGTTCATGACTTAATCTATTGCCTGACAATAGCACGTTTGTTTTGTTTCACGTTGAAAGGGAAATTCAGATGCAACATCCTTCAAGAATATCGATTCGGCAGCTGTTAAGATCACAACAACCAAGAGACAGTATTTGTGTTAAAGGGTGGGTGCGTTCAATCCGGCGCGGCAAGGAGGTTGCCTTCATCACCTTGAATGATGGCAGTTGCTTTGCCTCGGTGCAGATTGTTTTGAGCCCTGAGATTGATAATTATGCTGCTGTTTCCCGGGTTGGAACCGGGGCTTGTTTGACAGTCGTCGGCCGGTTGGTTGAGTCTCCGGCAAAGGGCCAGGACTGGGAAGTTCAGGCACAGTCGGTTGACATTGTTGGTGCTGCCGATGAAAGCTATCCGCTGCAAAAGAAACGTCATACCCTCGAATACCTGCGGACTATTGCTCATCTGCGACCCCGCTCCAACACGTTTGGCGCTGTTTTTCGGGTGCGCAGTGCACTGTCGTTTGCTGTTCACCAGTTTTTTCAGCAGCGTGGTTTTCTTTATGTCCAGACTCCGATTATTACGGCCAACGATTGTGAAGGGGCGGGAGAGCTTTTCCGGGTGACAACGCTCGATCCGCAAAATCCCCCACTTCAGGATGGAAAGGTTGATTGGACCAGTGATTTCTTTGGAGAGCAGACGGGCCTGACGGTGAGTGGACAGCTGCAGGGGGAGTTGTTTGCGACGGCATTCTCCGATATTTACACTTTTGGCCCGACCTTTCGCGCTGAAAATTCCAATACCAGTCGCCATGCTGCTGAATTCTGGATGATTGAACCCGAAATCGCTTTTGCTGATCTGCGTGATGATTGTCAACTGGGGGAGGATTTTCTCCGTTATCTGGTGACCTATGCGCTGGAACATTGCGGTGAGGATCTCGATTTCTTCAATCAACGGATTGAGAAGGGGCTGATCGAAAAGCTTGAAGCGTTGGCGAAAGCGGAGTTTTCAACGATCACTTATACTGAGGCGGTCGGGTTGCTACAGAAGTCGGGGCAGACATTTGAATTTCCCGTTGAGTGGGGACACGATCTTCAGTCGGAGCACGAACGGTATCTCACCGAGAAAGTTTTTAACGGCCCGGTTTTTGTCACCGATTATCCGAAACACATCAAAGCATTTTATATGCGGATGAATGATGACGAAAAAACTGTTGCAGCGATGGATCTGCTGGTGCCGCGGGTTGGTGAAATTATCGGTGGCAGTCAGCGTGAAGAACGTCTTGATGTTCTGCAGGCACGGATGGCGGCTCAGGGCATTGCTGCTGATGAGATGGGCTGGTATCTCGATATTCGCCGTTGGGGAAGCTGCCCTCACGCCGGGTTCGGTCTTGGTTTTGAGCGTCTTATCATGTATCTGACCGGGATGGAAAACATCCGCGATGTTATCCCTTTCCCACGGACTCCGGGACATGCACAGTTCTAGAGTGGTAAGTCTGGTGAGACAGATCATTATCCTCTGCGCCA
>CAZQFI010000081.1:0-5345 GCA_964592545.1 uncultured Geobacteraceae bacterium | reverse complement strand
CTTGCGTTTCCTGACGGTGCGGCTTGATGAAGAGTTCCCCGAGATTGTCGAAGAGGAACCGGTCGAAGATGCTGCCGAGGAGGCAACTGACGCTGCCGCTGAAGAGAGCACTGAAGCCGTTGCTGAAGAGAGCGCCGAAGCCGCTGTACCTGAAGAAGAAAAATAATCTACGAATTGAAGATATAAAAGTTTAGGAGACTATCCAATGGCATACGAAAGATCATCACGTCCATCATCTGCTCCACCACGGCGTCGTTTCGGGCGGCGGAAAATTTGTCGTTACTGCGCTGACAAGACTCAGAAGATCGATTATAAGGATGTGAACAACCTGAAATATTACCTGTCCGAGCGGGGCAAGATTGTTCCACGGCGGATTTCGGGAACCTGTGCAGCTCATCAGCGGCAGATTGCCGAAGCAATCAAAAATGCGCGGCAGATTGCTCTGCTGCCCTACACTGCGTCTCACTCCCTGTAAGTCGTAGTTATTCGTTTGGAATGAAAGGGCAGTCGGTACTTTTCACCGCCGCAGGGATTGCAGTAACGCTGCTCTGTTTACTCGGAGCCAGCTGGATTGGACCGCTTGGTTCGTTTCTCAACTTACTGACCCCTGTTGCAGCTGCATACGTGAGTATGCGTTTCGGTCTACGGGCCGGGATTGTCGTTGTTGTTGTGACCAGTGCTTTACTGCAACAACTGGCAACAACGTACACACTGGCTGCCTACATCGGGATATTTGGCATCGGTTCTTTACTGCTGCCCGCCTGTTTGAGGCGACATATTCCGTGGGATCGATCGATTTTTTTCGCAACTGTCGGGTCGGCAGTTGTAACAGCTGCAATGATATGTGCTGCGGTTGTCCTCAGTGGGACGGGTCTCCACGATCTGATTGATCAGATGATCCATTCTGAGGTTCAACAGGCGATGCAGATCTATCGGGATACCGGTTTTAGCGAAAGCCAGTTGCAGGAAATGCAACAGGTGATGGATGGAATGGCCGGTTTCATCAAGGAGAGCTTTTACGGGCTCTATGTGGTGTCCCTGCTGGTCGTTCAGGTGCTGAGCCTGCTGTTGCTGCAACGTTTCAGAGGTGACAGCTACCGGATCAGCGGTGTCCCGTTTTCACAGTGGCGGGTACCGGCTGGAATGATCTGGCTGTTAATTGCTGCCGGTTTTTCGTTGCTGGTACCGGTCGATGTTGTTGCAGTGATTGGGCGCAATCTGTTGATTATTCTGCTTCCCCTCTATTTTCTTCAGGGGATGGCTGTCGTCAGCAGTTTTCTGCAGAAGAAGCCCTATCCACCGCTGGTGAAAGGTTTGATCTATCTGCTTCTGCTGATACTCAACCCTTTGCCGATTATTATTACCTGTGCCGGTGTTTTTGATCTGTGGATCGATTTTCGCCGGCCCAGACAGAAGAGTATATAACCTCGATCCAATACGGAGGAGAGACATGAATACAAATGTGATTTTACGTGAGAATGTCGATGGTCTGGGAACCATCGGTGATGTCGTAACCGTCAAAGCCGGTTATGCAAGGAACTATCTGCTGCCGCAAGGGTTGGCAAGTGTTGCAGATTCCCGCAACGTCAAAGAGCTTGAGCATCAGAAGCGTCAACTGGCTCGTAAACTTGAAAAAGTGACCAAAGATGCTGAAGGTGTCAAGGCACGGATTGAAAAAGTGACGTGTGAATTTACTCAGCGGGCCGGAGAAGAGGGCAAGTTGTTCGGTTCTGTCACCTCGATGGATCTCGAAACGAAGCTTCAGGAAGCCGGAATTGAGATTCCCCGCAAGAAAATTCAGCTTGGTGAGCCGATTAAGTCTCTTGGTGAGCACAGTGTTCCGGTTAAACTCGATGCCGGTGTGGTTGCTGAACTGAAAGTTGTTGTCACAGCTGAAGAACAAGCCTGATCGCCGTTTTTACAGATTAAAGGGTGGTGGATGCCGAATCCATCACCCTTTCTTTGTTTTCCTCCGATTTTTCAATATCTTCCCCTGTCTGCTTTCATCGGAACGAACCCTGGATTTTAATAATATTTTCTTGAGATTATCTCTGAAAGTATGTTATTGGTTGTAGTTAATGTTGCTATGTTTGAATCAAATTTTGTGTAATGTCATGTTTCGGGTTTGAATTATGAGTTTGGACATCGAGTTAGATTTAACTGATCTTGTGATGAACAGTGCTTTGAGTGATGTCAAAGCAGCGAAAATTCTGATTGTCGAAGATGATCCCCTGAACGCAGAACTCCTCAGTGAGATACTGGATGAAGAAGGGTACAGGAATGTGTCGACTCTTTCTGACCCGTATCGGGTGCTGCCATCACACAAAAAAAACAGATTTGATCTGATTCTCCTCGATATTCAGTTGCCGGGCATGTCGGGAATTCAGGTGCTGGAACAATTGCAGCGTGACAGTGTCGATGAATTTTTGCCGGTCATTATGTTGACGGCCTACAACGATCGTCATATCCGTAAAAAAGTTCTGGAAGCCGGCGCTCGGGATTTTATCTCCAAACCTTTTGAAAACTGGGAAGTTCTCCTCAGAATCAGAAATATCCTCCATACAAAATTTTATTACTCCCAGCAGATTTTGCGGGTGGATTTAATGGAGAATGAGGTCAGTCGCAGGACAAAGGAGATCCGCGAGACACAGTTTGAGATCATTCAGCGGCTTGCTGTTGCGGGCGAGCTCAGAGACAATGAAACCGGGGCTCATGTTAAGAGGATGAGTCATATCTGTAGCCTTTTGGCTGACAAAAGGGGGTTTTCCTCTGATTTTTCCGAGTTGATGCTCTATGCCAGTGCGATGCACGATGTCGGCAAAATTGGCATCCCCGACAGTATTCTGTTAAAAACGAAAATGCTCAGTCCAATGGAGTGGGAAGTGATGAAGCAGCACCCCAAGATTGGTGCTAGAATTATAGGGAGTCACAAGTCTCCCCTGATTTCACTGGCGCGAGAGATCTCTCTGTTCCACCATGAAAAATGGGATGGCAGCGGTTATCCCCATCAGATTTCTGGGGACAAAATTCCGGTTTCTGCCCGAATTGCCGCAATCAGTGATGTTTTTGATGCACTGACTTCGGATCGTCCCTACAAAAAGGCGTGGTCTATCGAAAAATCGGTTGAGATGATCAAAGAGGAATCGGGGAAACACTTTGAACCTGTCATGGTTAACCTTCTGATTGAAAGTTTGCCGGAAATTATTGAAATTAGAGAGCGTTACCGTGATAACGACTATTACCTTCACTAACGTGGCAGTATGAACGACTAAAAGGACATACTTTTATGTTGATTATGAAATGCCCGAAATGTGAGAAATATATCAGTTCTGCTCTGCTGGCCGAAATTTCGTCTATCGTCTGCGAGCATTGCCACGCTGAAGTTCCGGTCAGCAATGTCCTGGTCTCATCGAACGGTTTTACCTTTGACCGTAACGATCTGCTGAAACGCTTTTTCCGTTATCGCAAGCTTCTTGATGAAGTGATCGATGAACATAGCTCGATGGTGAATGGCGCGAATTCTTCTGCCGAGAGTCGGCGAAGTATTGAGCAGTTTCTTGCCATTCTTCAGGGCATGATGACGGGAGCCCGGGATAACTTTCGCTATCAGTTTTCATTCCCCTTACCCGCCAAGCTCTGCTACAGCCGGCATGAATGTAGCGGAACTTTCTTCAATTTGAGCACCGAAGGGGCCCGGATTGAGATTTCAAAATCAAATCCCCTGCCCCGGGTTAAGGGGGGGATCTCGATAGAATTTTCATTACCCGATAGTGATGAAATTTTTTCGATTGATGGAGACATCTGCTGGACGCAGAAGGCTGAAAACGGGGAGTTTTCCAGGCACAGTGTTGGAATACGATTTCGCGGGCTGGATATGGATATCCGGGCCAAACTGTGGAAATTTATTTCAACAGCAGCGACAGAAGAACAGAAATAGTTTTGTCCTGATAAAAGGAAAGGGCGGCAGAACCATCAGGTCTGCCGCCCTTTTTTGTCTGTTCCTCAGTAGTTGATCCCGGCGGGTTGAACACTGGATGGATCGGTCGCATGACAGGGAGTCACGCCGTAAACCATGCCGCAGTTGTCACAGCGGTCTTCCATCGTCTGCATGGTGAAGACATTTTCACAGCTGGTACATTTGATCTCTGCCGGGATCGGCATTGCGTAACTGCTGAATCCCATCTGCCTCAATTTATTAACAATCTGTTCGCCATTGCCAAAACTTCCACTACAGCCATCGTGCATTTTAATCTCCTTGTTCTTTAAATATTTTCCAGGGTGTCCCCGGTTCGAATTCGGTTTCTTAGTGCCAAAAGTTTATTGTCGAGTTCTTCGAGGGACAGCAGGTTTTTCCGTTCTGCCTCGCTCGATTCGATAATCTTGTCAATTCCACCATTCCTGATTACCAGCCGGCGGTCTCCCATCAGGGCGAGAATTGGGTCGTGGGTCGCCATCAGGATGATTTTTTCTTCCTTAACCAGCAGGTCAAGCGCTTTCTTACGGTCGATACCGGCATTTTCAATTTCATCAATCAAAGCGATGGGTGATTTGCTCAAGATGGCCATATCGGCAATCATCAGTGCCCGTGACTGTCCACCGCTGAGTGATGTAACCGGTGTGTCGGGGTCAAACTGTTCCCCGGCAAGTTCATTGGCCTGCTGTAGAATCTGGGCAACTTTTTCTTCCGGATCGGTGACCAGCCGGCTTTCGGCGTGCATCCGGATAAATTCCTCGGCCGACAGATCCATGACAAAGTTCATATTCTGTGACAGCTGGGCCACCAGTTTGTATTCGGTGGAAAAACGCCATTTGCCGTCGGGAACCAGATCGTTGATGAGGATTTTCCGCCCGGTCGGGGTATCGCCCTGAGCGACCCACTCGATATCGGCAAGCAGCCGGCTTTTTCCCGAACCGGTCGGCCCGACAATACAGATCACTTCACCCGGTTTCAAAACCAGCTTCAGATTCTCTGCTTCGCCCGATTTGTTGTGACCGCCAATAATTGTCAGTGACTCCACTTTTTCCATTGGATCGCTTAACGCCATCATGCCGCTGAGGAATTCATCGAGGCTGTGTCGCAACTGTTCTTCACTGAGACCCAGATCTTCGAGGGTATCGGGATCAAGGGTGTCGAGATAATTGGCCAGCGTATTTTCCCCTGGTTGAATCGTCAAACCAAACGAGTCGAGAAAATCACCGATATAGGGGTGCTCCGCAAGGGTTTCGGTCAGTGGTTTATGAAATAAAGTTCTGTCTGTCATTGCTAGATCTCCATCTTGCGGATGTTTCCGGTTTGATGTTCTTCACCGATCCGCGTTTCGCCGAGACAGTAGGAGCAGAGTGCC
>CAZQFI010000080.1:0-1834 GCA_964592545.1 uncultured Geobacteraceae bacterium | reverse complement strand
GTGATTAAAAAAGTCGTTGTTGCCATGAGTGGTGGAATTGATTCGTCTGTTGCGGCGGCATTGCTCAAAGAGCAGGGGTACGATGTCATCGGTTTAACGATGCACCACTGGGATGTGTGCGCTCATGATGGTTCGGCCTCTCAGCAGAATTCAAACACTGCAGTCGTCGAAGCTGAAAAGGTTGCAAGGCAGCTTCAGATCCCTTTTTATTCGGTCAATTTTGAGACCGATTTCCGCCAGCAGGTGATTCGCCGCTTCTGTGATGACTACGCAGTTGGCCGTACCCCGAATCCATGTATCGTCTGTAATAAAAAAGTGAAATTTGGTCTGCTGCTTGAAAAAGCACTTGAGTTGGGCGGTGATTTTCTGGCGACCGGACATTATGTGCGCCTTGCTGACGAGGACGGTCGGCGGCTGGTTCGAAAAGGGTGTGACCTGAAGAAAGATCAGAGCTACTTTTTATTTATGCTGAATCAGCAGCAATTGCTGCGCTGCATCTTCCCGCTCGGGAAATTGACGAAAGTCCAGGTGCGTGAACATGCCGCACGCCTTAATCTCAAAATTGTTCAAAAGGGTGAAAGCCAGGATATCTGCTTTATCCCCGATGGTGACTATGTCCGGTTTCTGGAGGAAGAGCAGGGGCTCGGCGGACTGGCTGGTGATATTGTCCATGTTTCAGGTCAGCTCCTTGCCCGTCATCAGGGAATTTATCGTTATACGATCGGTCAGCGCAAAGGTTTGGGGATTGGCTGGACAGAACCCCTCTATGTTGTCGGGATCGATGCCGAAAAAAAACAGGTGGTTGTCGGCGAAAAAAAATATCTCAGCCGTGCCGAAATGGTGGTTGAGCAGTGCCATTGGACCCGTGAAAAACCCCGCGAAAAATTTTCAACGACGTGTCGTATCCGATATCGTCACACAGAAGTTCCCGTTACGGTTGAACCGCTTCAGGGTGACCGGGTCAAGGTCGTCTTTGAGACCCCGCAGGATGGAGTGACCCCCGGTCAGGCGGCGGTTTTCTACCGTGAGGATCTGGTCATCGGAGGTGGCTGGATTCAATGAAGACCACCGTTTCCATTGTCACTCTCGGCTGTAAAACGAATCAGTTTGAATCGGCAGCAATGATTGAGCAGCTGCAGGCTGCCGGATATCAAAAGGTCGACTTTACCGCCGGAGCCGAACTGGTGATCGTTAATACCTGTACCGTAACGGCAGCAACCGATTCACAGTCGCGTAATCTGATTCGCCGGGCCCGCCGGATCAATCCGCAATCTCGGGTTGTTGTTACCGGTTGTTACGCCCAGATTGACCCGCAAAGCCTGAGCGAGCTGCCGGGAGTTGCTCTGGTGATCGGAAACCAGGAAAAAGCCCGCCTTCTCGAAGCGTTGACGTCTCTCGATGACCCGCCAAAGATTCAGGTCAGCGATATCCGCGACAGCCGCACCATTGAACCGTTGAGCCTGACCGGTTTTGAACAACGCAGCCGCGCCTTTGTGCAGATTCAGAATGGCTGTGATGCCTTCTGCTCCTATTGCATCATCCCTTATGCCCGTGGCCGCAGCCGTTCAGTGCCGATGGATGATGTTGTCCGGCAGGTTGAGAACCTTTCTGCGAACGGTTATCCCGAAATTGTTCTTACTGGAATCCATATCGGACACTATGGACGTGATCTCAGCCCGCAGAGTGACCTACTTGCGCTGTTGAAACAGATTGAACAGTGCGATTTTTCGGGGCGGTTGCGCCTCGGTTCGATAGAACCAACCGAGTTGCCTGAAGATCTTTATCGTTACATGGCCGACTCGGAATGGATCTGTCCCCATTTCCATATCCCGCT
>CAZQFI010000079.1:0-2959 GCA_964592545.1 uncultured Geobacteraceae bacterium | reverse complement strand
CCAGTGCCTGCAGTTCAACCAGCAGCGGTCGGCTCCCCTCCAGCGATGCAACGACGGCGCTGCCGGCACTCTGTTTGGGACGCTCGGCAAGAAACAGCTCCGACGGATTGTCGACCTCCCGCAAGCCCTGCTCACGCATCTCAAATACGCCGATTTCGTTGGTTGAGCCGAAGCGGTTTTTGACGGCTCGCAGAATTCGGTAGGGGTGGCCGGGGTCGCCTTCAAAATAGAGAACCGTATCAACCATATGCTCAAGGACTCGCGGGCCGGCAATAGCCCCATCTTTGGTGACGTGGCCAACCAGAAATGTTGGAAGGCCATCTCCCTTGGCCTGGAGCATCAACTGTCCGGTGCATTCACGGACCTGGCTGACGCTGCCGGGGGCGGAGTCGAGGCTGCTGGTAAAAATTGTCTGGATCGAATCAATGACCAGAAAGGCCGGCTGAAGCTCCTTGATCCGCTGTTTGATCTGTTCGAGTGACGTTTCGGCCAGCAGGTAGAGGTTGTCGGTCTTGATTCCGAGACGGTCGGCCCGCAGTTTTACCTGGCGGGTCGATTCCTCTGCGGTCACGTAGAGAGCTGTTCCGTTATCGGCAAGTCGGGCAAAAGCCTGGAGCAGCAACGTCGATTTGCCAATGCCGGGATCACCGCCAACCAGAATCAATGAGCCGGGGACAACCCCACCCCCGAGAGCCCGATCGAGTTCCGCCATTCCGCAGCTGAGACGATCCTCTTCGCGGCTGTTGACTTCAACCAGCTTCAATGGTTTTCCCGGTGTGGGCAGGGCGCGACTGTGGGTCGATGTCGCGAGCGGTTGCTCTTCGACCAGCGTGTTCCACTGCTGACAATCGGGACAACGCCCCAGCCATTTCGGACTTTGAAAGCCGCACTGCTGACAGCTGAAGATGGTTTTTTGTCGTGCCACATCGGCTCCTTTTGCTGTTGATCGAACACTCCATCCTATTCTGAATATCTCCAGGCTGTCAAATAACCTGGGGCGATTTTCAGAGAGGTGCCGGTTTGAAAAAACAGGCCGATTTTGCCGCTCTTGTCCTTTATCGACTAGGAAGTCGTAGACTTTTGGGTTATCCTTACAAGTTATTGTTTTTCGTTGCCCTGTCCGGATTTGGGAGGCGTCATGAACTATAAAGATTTGGAAGCGGCATTGGCCGAATTTGGTCTGTCAGAGCAGGCAACCCTGAAGAAGGTACGCGACCGTCATCGTCAACTGGTGCGTGAACACCATCCTGACCACGGCGCTGCTCCCGATAACGACCGGATTCGCCGGATTAATGCTGCCTACAGGATTTTGAACGAATATATCGGCGATTACCGTTTCGATTTTTCGAAAGAAACCTTTTATGAGCAATACCCCGAGGAGCGTCTGAAAGAGCAGTTCTATGATGTTGGTCTGTGGGGTGAGGAAACATAGCAATATGACCACCGAGACACTGGGAGAGCCAAAGGGATCGGAAAGAGAATCAAAGCCTAACATCTTCAGGATTTTCTCCGTAATTTTGTGCCTTGGTGGTGTCATGTCTTTATCATAGAAATAACAGGTGATTTTTTGTTGAAGATAGATCAGACAGACGCATTGATTCAGGTGAGCCGCCCGTCCCGTTATCTGGGAGGGGAACTCGGCAGTATCTGCAAGCCTGATACCGGGATCGCTGTGCGAATGGTGCTGGCATTCCCCGATGTTTACGAGGTGGGAATGAGCCACATCGGCTTTCCGATCCTCTACAATGTTGTCAATTCTCTCGATTGGGCGGCTGCTGAGCGGGTCTATACTCCGTGGGCCGATATGGAGCAGTGGCTGCGTGATCACAATCAGCCGTTGTGCTCACTGGAATCGTCGCTGCCCCTGACAGCTTTTGATATTGTCGGGTTTACCCTGCAATATGAACTCAGTTACACCAATCTGCTGGCGATGCTGGATCTGGGGGGGATTCCGCTGCGGCGTGAAAAGCGCAGTGATGAGATGCCGCTGATTGTTGTTGGCGGTCCCTGTGCCTACAATCCTGAACCGCTGGCCGATTTTTTTGATGTTGCTTTGATTGGTGACGGTGAAGAGGCGATTGTTGTTCTGTTACGGCTGGTCCGCCAATCGAAGGAGGAGGGGTGGTCACGGCGACAGTTGTTGCTGGCATTGGCCAGGCATGATGGCTTTTATATCCCCGAACTGTTTGATGTCAGTTACCGTGATGATGGCTGCATTGCGGCGATTCAGCCATTACATCCCGACTACTCCGGGGTGAAGCGGTGTTTCCTGACCGATCTGGATACGGCCCCATTTCCGACCCGGCCGATTGTCCCGTTCATGGAGACGGTTCACAACCGGGTTGCCATGGAGATTGCCCGTGGCTGTACCCGTGGCTGCCGCTTCTGTCAGGCGGGCTATATTTACCGCCCGGTGCGTGAGCGCAGCCCTGAGAAAATCAGCGAACTGATTGCCGAATCGTTACAGAATTCGGGTTATGAAGAGGTGTCGCTGCTGTCGCTGTCGAGTGGTGACTACACCTGCATTGAGCCACTGCTGCAGCAGTTGATGGGGTGTTATGCCAACGACCGGGTTTCGGTGTCGCTTCCCAGTTTGCGGGTTGGATCGCTGACTCCGGAACTGATGGAAGAGGTGAAGAAAGTTCGAAAAACCGGCTTTACCCTGGCTCCGGAGGCAGGCAGTGAGCGGCTGCGGCAACTGGTCAACAAAGGGATCAGTGCTGAAGATCTTCTCGACACGACCCGCACGGCATACCAATATGGTTGGCGGTTGATCAAACTCTACTTCATGATGGGGCTGCCGACCGAAACCGATGCAGATCTCGAAGCGCTTATCGAATTAGCGGCACAGGTGAAGAAAAGTGGCAAGGGGACCGGTGGCAACGATGTCAATGTTGCGGTTTCAACGTTTGTCCCCAAGCCCCACACACCGTTTCAGTGGGAAGCCCAGATTGGCATT
>CAZQFI010000078.1:0-4164 GCA_964592545.1 uncultured Geobacteraceae bacterium | reverse complement strand
CTTGCTCTGCCAGTTCCCCCGGCAGACCATGCGTTTCCCCGGCAAGTCTCGCAACGATTTGTCGAGTACCAGCGGAGACATATTGCCATTCCCGTCAAGTTGAAGAGAGAGCGGAAGCGATGTCAGATCCATGTGAGTCATCAGCGTTGTTTTCTTACCAGAATGTCCTCCATGACCAGGTACTCAAGGTCGGAACCATAGAACATGTTCAAGGCATCAACCGGGGCACACACCATCGGTTCTCCACGCCGGTTGAGAGACGTGTTGAGGATCACCCCGTTTCCTGTCAGCTCTTCAAGTTTTTGGATCAGTTCATAGTAGCGGGGGTTTGTCTCCCGATTGACGACCTGGGCTCGCGATGTCCCATCTTCATGGATCACTTCAGGAATCCGTCGGTTCCATTCCTGATTAACCTTGAACGTGAACGTCATATAGGGGGCAGGGTGATCGGTCTGCAGCAGGTCTTCGGCAACACTGTCGAGGACACTGGGGCAGAATGGCCGCCAGCGTTCCCGGTACTTGATCTGTTCATTGATGCGATCGGCAACGCCTTTGCTGCTCGGGCAACCAAGGATACTGCGATTCCCCAGGGCGCGCGGACCAAACTCCATCCGACCCTGGAACCATGCGACCGGATGCCCCTCCGCCAGAATTTTTGCCACAGTTTCGGTGACATTGTCGATTTTTTCCCAGTGGGGTTTTTCCGGGGAGTTTTCGCAGGCGGCAATACATTCGTCATTGGTGAATTTGGGCCCCAGGTAAACATGGTGAAGTTTTTCAACCTTTATCCCTTTGAGATGGGCGGCATAGGCGGCGGCACCGATGGCTGTTCCGGCATCAGAGGCTGCCGGCTGAACGAACAACTCCTTCACATAGGGGAGATCAAGGATATATTGATTCAGTTTGACATTGAGGGCACTGCCGCCGGCAAAGCATAATTTCCCATTGCCCTGCTGAAGAATATCCTTGAGATAATATTCGATCATCTCCAGCGACAATTTTTCAAACAGTCGTTGAATACAGGCGGCGTAGTCGATATATGGTTCGTCTGCCGAATCGCCCTGACGTTTCGGGCCCAGCCAGTCTACCAGTTCCTGGCTGAAGTAGTAGCCTCGGCCATTTTCCTTGTAACGGCGGGTTCCAATGGTATTAACCAGTCTGGTGTTGACGACCAGTTCACCATTTTCAAATTTTGCCAGTCGGGAAAAATCGTACTTTTCAGGATTCCCGTAAGGAGCCATCCCCATCACTTTAAATTCGCCATCGAGCATCTCAAATCCGAGATACTCGGTCATGGCACCATACAGTCCACCGAGCGAATCGGGGTCGTAGAACTCCTTGATTTTATGAATTCTGCCATTCTCGCCATAGCCGAAGAAGGTCGTGGCGTATTCCCCTTTTCCATCGATCCCGAGGATTGCTGTCTTGCCTTCAAAACCACTCAAATGGTAGGCACTGCTGGCATGGGTCAGGTGGTGTTCAACCGGGATAAACTCAATATCATCCCAATTGATATCAACTTGCTGCAGCATTGCCTGAACATTTCTGACATTACGATGATAACGACGGTTCCCGTTGAATAACGCTGTCAACGCACGATCCGGAGCATACCAGTAACGCTTGGCGTAGTGCCAGCGATCGGGACGGTCGAGACCGATCCGGGCATAGGGAAATGCGACAATATCAACATCTTCCGGCCCGATTCCGGCAGACTGCAGGCAGAATCGGGTCGCCTCCAGCGGCATGTGATTTTTTGCATGCTTGTCACGGATAAAACGTTCCTCTTCTGCTGCTGCGACCAGCTTGTCGTCGATGTAGAGGGCAGCGGAAGGATCATGAGTCAGGGCACCGGAGAGCCCAAGGATTACTTTCGCCATATGTCGGTTAAACTCCATAAAGTTAAAAGTTTGATAAGAGGGTTACGCTTGTTTCGTTTTTTTGTTCATCCGCTGTTCAATGTGTTGCCACAATTTTTTAGCATCCGGATCAAGCCGGTCAAGTCCGAGATATTGGCGAAAAAACGAGACTCTGTCGCGCGCCGGAACCTGCCGGGTTCGGCGGCCCAGTGCCGTGAGATCACGTACTCTCCGCCCGACACTCCAGGGTTTACCGCGGGTTTTTTCCAGATCAATCAGTCGGGCACTTTGAGCGATATCATCCGCGACAAATATGTGCTTTGGGAACAGACAGCGGTGCTCAAGTCCCTTTTCGTGAAGAATTGCAACCAGACTGGCAACACTGGCGATATAGTGAGCCTTCTGATGACGTGTCACCGGTTGTTGCAGCAGGTCAAACAGCGACTGATATCCCTCCAGATATTCGGTCACCAGAATAGACTGCAGATTCCCGTCCATTTGCCTGGTGGCACAATAGACCGCTGTCATTGCCGGAACCCCCAGTTTTTTATAGAGCTGGATGAAGTTGTACTCCTTGACAAAGGTACTGATCCCCCTGACCGGATGACATACGGTTCGACTGCGATAGTTGTTCTGGCGCTTGATGACGATACGCCGGGTTTTGTGAGCAGGGGACTTCAGACGATGAATGCTGACGCGGCTCCACCCGTTCTGTCCGCGTCCGGTATTCCCTTCATCGACAGCATCAAGTTGCAGATTCCAGAACTGATCAAACGTTACCAGTTGATTGGCGGTCAGGGTGTCGTGCCAGTCCGGGTTCAGATAGTGCAGGGTCTCGGTCATTTTTTGTCTTGTAGGTCAATTAAATGAGTAAAAAACGTTTCTATCGGGCGAACGAATGAGTATCATGTCTATTGCTCTCATTGTATAACAAAATTCAGAAACGATATCCAACAATAAGGGAATTGAGAACATGAAGAAACACTATCAGCCAATGAGCCTTAAGAAAATAAAAACCTATTCGCTGATGGATCGCGACAATAAAGTGAATGTGAAAGATCACTTTGCCTCCGTCCCTGCCGACCAGTGTTCTTTTCGTGAATTTTATGCTAGCCTGCCCAACCTTCTTGGTGCAGAGTCACTGCGTGCCGTGGTCACGGCTGTTGTCAATGCTCACAGAAAGCAGCGACCGGTTGTCCTGGCAATGGGGGGCCATGTAATCAAGTGTGGACTTCAACCGGTATTGAAAACGCTGATTGAGTCGGGGATCATCACTGCCGTAGCAATGAATGGATCGGTTGTGATTCATGACTATGAGGTGTCGCTGGCTGGAGCGACGTCTGAAGATGTCGGTGCTGTGCTGCAGTCTGGAGATTTTGGTTTTTCCCGTGAGACCGGTCAGGGGATCAATGCGGCTCTGGCTCAGGGGCAAAAGGATGGGGTTGGTTACGGCCGGGCTGTCGGGGAGGCAATCATCCGTAATGATCACCCCTATCGCGATTACAGTCTGCTTGCCAGTTGTGTTGAAAATGAGATTCCGGTGACGGTCCATGTTGCGATTGGAACCGATATCATCCATCAGCATCCGCAGGCCGATGGGGCCATCATTGGTGAGCTGTCGATGCGCGATTTTCATCTGCTGACGTCAGTTGTCGCCGATCTTGGAGATGGTGGTGTCTGGCTTAATGTCGGTTCAGCGGTCCTTTTGCCCGAGGTTTTTCTCAAGGCGTTGTCTGTCGCTCAAAACCTTGGTTATCACGTTGATAATTTTACAACGGCAAACTTTGATATGATCCAGCACTATCGTCCGTTGCAGAATGTTGTAAAAAGACCGACCTCGGGGCAGGGGCGTGGTTATACCATTACCGGGCACCATGAAATCAATATTCCGCTGCTGGCCTGTGCTGTCCTGGATGAGTTGGCAAAAGAGGAAGAATAGATGGATCGAAACAGCGTTGAGAATATCCTTGGTCGCATGACTGCCGCCCGGGTGCTGGTGATCGGTGATTTGATTCTGGACAAATATATCTGGGGACGGGTCGGGCGGATTTCGCCGGAAGCCCCGGTCCCGGTTGTTGAAGTTGAACGTGAAGAGGTTCGTCTTGGTGGCGCCGGCAATGTGGTGAACAATTTACTGTCACTGGGGTGTCAGGTGTCGCTGGCTTCTGTTGTCGGTGCTGATGCCGATGGGCGTGAGCTGGTGTCGTTTCTGCAACAGCAGGGGCTTGATACCTCCTCGGTGCAGGAAATAAAACACCGGAGAACCAGCTGCAAAACGAGAATTCTGGCAAATTACCAGCAGATGCTG
>CAZQFI010000077.1:0-5771 GCA_964592545.1 uncultured Geobacteraceae bacterium | reverse complement strand
TGCTTTGAAATCGATCTGATCCAAGTCGTGAAACAATGCTTTGATCTCAGCGGGCGACAACGCCTGATTGGCCCGAATCACACTGTGGCACGCCATCAGAATCAGAATATCGTCAATCGATTCGCGCAATTGGCCGGTACGACCAATACGTTCAAGCTCCAGAGCAACATCGACGACCAGTTTGACAGCATCGTGGTCGGTCAGAAGCTGGGGAATTGCTTTCAGTGCAAACGATTTTCCTCCAAAAGGTTCGATTTCAAACCCCAGAGTTCCAAGTTCGTGACGATTGTCGGTCAGAGCAACAGCACTGTTAAAATCGAGTTCCAGAACTTCGGGAAACAGCAGGGTTTGGCTGGGGATTTCTCCGGCAGCATAAGCGTGCCGCAATTTTTCAAAACCGACCCGTTCGTGTGCTGCGTGCTGATCGATCAGCACCAGATCATCACCATCCTGACAGAGGATATAGCTCTGGTGATACTGCCCCAGAATTTGCAGCCCGGTAAAAAAACCGTCAGCAGCACTTCCCGGCAGGATATATTGCTGGGGTTTTTCAATCGGGGTTGACGTATTCGTTGCTGGAGTTTCATAAGGTGTCACGGCAGCAGTGGACACATCAGTTTTTGAATCACCCAAAAAGGTCTCCCGGACACCATCGGGCTGATTTGTCGTTGCTGTAGGTTGGTAGGTGACCGGAGAATATGTATCAGCAGCAGAAGTTTCCTCTTCTGGCGACGGAGCCAGCCACTCAGCGGGTTTAAGGGTCTGCTGCAGGCTGGTCGCGATAAAATCGTGAACAAGGGATTGATCACGAAAGCGGACTTCATGTTTTGTTGGGTGGACATTCACGTCAACCAGTGCCGGTTCAATCTGTAGAAACAGGACAACAACCGGATAACGCCCCTTCATCAACAGGTGGCGATAACCGTCCATCACCGCATGTTGAACAACCCGATCACGGATATAGCGCCCATTGATAAACGTATAGATGTGAGATGTCGCAGAGCGGGTCAACTGCGGCTGTGAAATCAATCCCGTCAGGGACACATCATCCCCGCCAGACCGATCAACGGGCAACATATCGCGCAATAACGACCGTCCCAGTAATGCCGCAACTCTTTCCCGAATCCCCTTCTCCCGGCGAAGATCAAGCATCATCCGCCCGTTGTGCTTCAGTTTGAAACTGACCGCCGGATTGGCAAGAGCCTGCTTGGTCACAACATCGGCAGCATGGCCCAGTTCAGTCGGTTCCCTGCGAAGGAATTTCTTACGGGCCGGAAGATTGAAAAACAGGTTTCTCACCTCAACAACGGTTCCGCGCGGCAGTCCGACCTCTTCGACTTTCTTGATCCTTCCCCCTTCGGCATAGATTTGCTGACCCAGTCCATCATCACTGGCACACGTTTTAAGGCGTAACCGCGAAACCGAAGCGATAGACGCCAGCGCCTCGCCACGAAAACCAAGGGTATTGAGAGCAAACAAATCTTCGTCAGTTCTGATTTTACTCGTTGCGTGGCGTTCAAAGGAAAGCAACGCATCCTGCCGTCCCATCCCGCAACCGTTGTCACTGATCCGGATCAGCCGTTTGCCGCCCGCTTCAAGCTCAATCAGGATCTCAGATGCGCCCGCATCGAGAGAGTTTTCAAGCAACTCTTTCACTACCGAGGAAGGACGTTCAACAACTTCACCCGCCGCAATTTTATTACATAAGTCTTCGGGAAGAACCCGTATTTTCGTATCCATAAAAACCATTATGACCATTTGGATAAAAAAAAGAAAGCGGCCGGAGAAATCTCCAGCCGCTAGCGTATTCACACAATGTCAAAAAGGAACCGTTTCGGTTACTTCTCTTCTAAACCATCAAAGATTACTTCAATATCATCAAATTCGTCATCGTCATTGTCCTGAACATCTTCGGCTTCCGCTGCCAGCGTAATCCCCACTGTGGCCAGGCCGAGATCCTCTGCAACATTGTTGATAATTTCTGCCGAAACCTCATTTTCGTGCCGTAAATATGTTTCAAACAACGCATTATCACAGATTGTATTGATCAGGCGCGGAACCCCGCCGGAATATTTGTGGATCAACGGCAGCGTAGCGTCACAAAATGGCGACTGCTCACACCCGGCAACATGCAAGCGATGACTCATATAGTCACATGCCGCATCCGCTGAAAGCGGCTTGAGAGTATACTTGAACGCCACCCGTTGAGCCAATGGCGGATCGAGTTTCATCACGTTATCGAGCTCCGGAAGACCAAAGAAGATGATATTGATCAGTTTTTTATCGGGGATCTCCAGATTCAGCAAACCACGGAACTCCTCCATCAGTTCACGTGACTGCAGCATCTGCGCCTCATCAATCAGGACAACCGCCTTGCGCCCTTCCCGTTCAATCTCAAGGAGGCGTTCATATAACTGCTTTAACATCTTTAACGGGCTGATGTCGGGGTTTTTCACCCCAAGCTGCATACAAATGCGCGACATGATCCATTCGGGCGTGATCGCCGAGTGAATCATCACCAGCAATGATGATTCATATTTCTCACACGGAAGATTATCGAGCATTCGGCGGGCAAGAGTCGTCTTCCCGGTTCCCACCCCACCAACAAGAACGGCAAGACCTTTGTCACTGTCAACAGAATACTTCAGCCGCAGCAACGCCTGATTATGCTGCTCACTGTCAAAGTAGAATTTGTCGTTCGGCGCGTTTGAAAACGGTTCACGCTCAAAATTAAAATGGTCTGTGTAGCCCATGAAAACTCCAGGAAAATAAAGACTGACAGGCTAAAGAAATGAGATCCGGTCCTTCTTCTCTTCAAAACCGAACGATGAATCATCAGCGATTCCCAGAACCGCCTGCAACTCCTGAATTTTATCCTTTACATCACGATAGTTGCTGTCCTGAGCAAAAACATCCTGATAACTGGTTAGAGCATCATTGGTACGCTCCGCCCGCTCATAGAGTAACCCCAGTTCATAACCAAGGTTCAGGCGTTGAATATCTTCAAGATGGGGGGAATCGAGTGCCTGTTTAAACATCTGTTCCGCATTGGCATAGTCGCCCTTATCTGAGTAGCTGAGCCCCTTCAGAGTCTGACAGTCGACGTAACGGGCCGGCTCTTTTTCAGCTTTTTCAAATTCACTGATGGCGTCATCAAGCAACCCCATTTCACGATAGGCAATCCCCAGATTGTAGTGAGACTCCATGTCATCAGCCGCTATCTGCTCATCGACGTCTGTCTTAAAGATCTTCTTGCCGGCCTCTCCATCAGACGGGGAAGATTCGGAGCCAAAATCGAAATCAATATCCGAAAAACTCTCGGACAAATCACCGATCGATGACGTTGCGGGGCTGTCACCGGCAGCGGACCCCTGCTCCTGTCCCCTGAGCGTTTCAATCTCATCAAGTTTCTGCTGACATTCGGCACAATCGGGTTCGTACGACAGAATATTCCGATACAGCTTCTCTGCTTCGGCATACAACCCCTGCTGAGTATAAAATTCGGCTTCTTCCAGATCGGCCTGCAAGTTGTGCTCGACAACCTGAGTCGGCGCTTCCGGGCTCTCCTCTTCTTCACCCAGGTCAAATGAGAATTCGAGGTCGTCATTTTTATCGGCGACGATATCGAAGCTGTCATCGATATCAAGTTCGATAACGGCATCGGAATCGGCACTTTCAACGGTAAGATCATCCCCAAAAGAAGATTCCAGTTCTAAATCAACGGTCTCATCTTCGACAATATCAAGATCGATTTCACCAACCTCAACATCCTCCTCCGAAGATCCCAGCAGTGAATCTGAGAGAGTCTCATCGATAATCAGCTCCTCGGGAGCCGATTCCTGTTCCGATATAATATCGAGAAGTTTATCGCCTTCACCGGTCAGCTCATAGATCGAATCCAGCGTTTGCAGGACAACCCGGTTATCTTCAAGGATTTCTTTAAGGGTTTCGTAAAACTCGGTAAGACGATCCAGACGATCTGCCTTGAAAAAAGCGTCCTTCCACTCTTCAAGTTCGTTGAGCGCTGACTCATATTGACTGCTGTCGATCTGACAACGGATCATCGATTCACGAATATCAAGATCGGTCGGATCCATATCCAGAAGCTTATGGTAGGCACCACAGGCTTTCACCCAATCTTTTTGATCCGAATATCCCTGCCCCAGCAAGCGTAACAAATCGGGATCATCGGGCTTTTCCTTCAGCAGATTTTCGAGGATTGCAACGCCCCGGCCAAAATCCCCCTTTTCATAAAAAGCGAGAGCAAGTCCCATTTTAAGCTTTTTATCTTCGGGATAAAGGGGCAGAAACATCTTGTAGAGGCGGAAAATTTTATCGAAATCGCCTTTTTCACCCAAAATTTCAAGGACAGCCTCAAGTTCGGCATATCCCTCTTCCTCGCGCTCATTGCGGGCATAAACTTCGGCCAGTTTGACGCGAACGTTCAGATTGTTCAGATCAAGATCACGCATTTTCTCCAGCGTCTTGATCTCATCGGCGATCATTCCGTTCCGCCCGTAGTAATCGACAAGGTTGCGATACTCTGTCATCGCATTACCGATAAGACCCTGCTTTTCGTTCAATTCGGCCAGGCGGTTGTATAACGAAATCTGACTGGGGTCGAGGCGTTGCATCTGTTTGTAGATTGCAATTGCCTTCAGATAGAACCCGTTACTGGAAAAATATTTGGCAATAGATTCGTACTGCTCATACGCCTCGGTATTTTTATTGCTCCGGACATACAGCTCTGCCAATTTTTGCCGCGAGCGGACGTCGACGGGATCCAATTCAACAATCTTGGCGTAATCTTTTATTGCCTTGGCCACCTGCTTCTTTTTCAGGTTTTTTTGAGCTGACTCAAGTAGCTTTTCTTTATTCGTTGCCAAAAGAACTCCCCAGAACACGCGAATTTATTGAAATCTAATGTAAAAATACGTAATTAGACCAAACCATGTCAAGACAGATTAACCCGACCCCTAACACACGAGACCTTATTAGAATTATCTCAGAGGGCAGAATAACATATTTTAAAAACAAAGAACAATAATTAAATATAATTTATTTGATGCCCAGCAAGCGCCTTATCTCACCTTTTTCAAGGTGTCGATAACAACCCGTTTCGACTCCTTCAAGGTCTAAAAATCCCAGCCGTATCCGCTTAAGTCGCGCAACAGACAGCCCGACAGCCTCACACATCCGCCGAACCTGTCGGTTCTTCCCTTCGTGAATGGTCAGCTCGAACCAGCAGGTCAATCCATTCTTTCTGATATTATTCACTTCAGCCGGAGCCGTCTTCCCGTCTTCCAGAACAATACCCTGTTCAAGTTTTTTTATCACGCCAGCAGTGACAGCCCCCCGCACCTTTACGAGGTAGGTTTTACTGACATGATGGCGGGGATGACTCACCCGCTGTGCCAAATCACCATCGTTCGTCAGCAACAGCAGCCCCTCGGTATTATAATCGAGACGCCCAATCGGGAAAAGGCGCTGCGGAAGATCGCTGACAAGATCGGTCACCACCCGCCTCCCCTGTGGGTCATGAAGAGTTGACACATAACCACGTGGCTTATTGAGCAGAACAGTCATTTTTTCTTCAGCAGACGCAAGCTCAGATCCATCGACTTCTACCCGGTCAACAGAAAGATCTGCCCGATCGCCAAGGGTTGCCGGTTCACCGTTCACAAGAACCCTGCCTTCTTCAATCCATTTCTCCGCCTGCCGTCTCGAAGCGAGTCCCGCCTGTGAAATTAACTTTTGTAGCCGTACCGGTG
>CAZQFI010000076.1:0-4333 GCA_964592545.1 uncultured Geobacteraceae bacterium | reverse complement strand
AGGGTCTTCTTTCAGTTCAGCGATTGTTTTTGAAATATCCATTGACGTTTTTCCTTTTGAGTCATCGCAGGGTAGGAAAAGGGGCAGTTATCCGCCGATCTGCGCCATGGAGAAGGCGGAATGTCCCGCAACCTGTGAATTCAGCGTATGACTGGCAGGTTTTTCCCCGATCAGGCGCTGCAGTTCGCGGGTGATGGCATCGATATTTCCTGAATCCAGCAGTGGTTTCAGGTCAGTTTCATGATCGGAGAAAAGGCAGGTGCGAACCTGACCCGAGGCGGTAATCCGAATCCGGTTGCAGTCGTGACAAAAATGGCCGGACAGCGGGGCAATGACCCCGATTCGACCCTGTGCACCATCAATGGCAAATTCCTCCGCCGGGCCGGACAGCGGGCCACGCTCAACCGGGTGAAGGGAATAGTGGTGGTGGAGACGTTCCAGGACTTCGTGACTCGAAACAACCTGTGACCGCCAATCCTCCTCTTTCAGGGTTGGCATATACTCAATGAATCGCACGGTGCAATTGTGGTCGCGGGTCAGTCGGGCAAATTCGAGGATTTCATCATCGTTCCGGCCACGCATCACGACAACGTTAATTTTATACGGCAGACCAACCTTTTCAGCTGCGGTAATCCCGGCAAGGACCTGTGGTAGCAGATCGGTCCGGGTCAGCTGGCGGAACATCTGCGGTTGCAGTGAATCGAGGCTGATATTCAGCCGTTGTACCCCGGCATCCTTCAGTCCCTGTGCCATTTCGGGAAGCAATACTCCGTTGGTCGTCAGTACCAGTTGTTTTAATCCCGGAATCTCGGTTAGTTCAGCTAAGAAATTGAGGATCCCCCGCCGGACCAGCGGCTCCCCGCCGGTCACGCGGATTTTCTCGATTCCCAGAGCAACAGCAGCTTTGGCGATGAGGAGAAACTGCTCATAACTTAAGATATCGGCGTGCTGACACGTGTCGATCCCTGTCGCCGGCATGCAGTAGACGCAACGCATATTGCAGCGATCGGTGACCGAAAGGCGCAGATAATTAATTTTACGTCCATGATTGTCGGCAAGATACATTAGCCCGATCCCTATCTAAATCAACCGCCGGTTGGCAGCACACAAGACCCGCTGATGGTTCTATCATAAACAATTATCCAGCGGGAGAGATAAAAACAAAACAACGTTTTGCTCTGTCAACTTTCTTGAGAAAGTCACTCGATTTTATCGTCTATATCGATTTTTCTCACACGAACGCTATAAAGTTATAGATACAGCGATTTCTTTATTGTTTTCAGCGTGGATGGTAGCATATATTTCTCTTGTCGAAAAATAAAAAGCTGTTACAATTGTCTCTAATGCGCAAAAATCACGAGAGGCTGCCGACCTGCCGCACAATCGAAAATCGGATGGCTCTTTCTTCCTGATTTATGCCGAAACCAATTCTTCAAGGAGGTTGAACTATGCAGAAACTGATTCGCATCGAACCATCGAAGTGTATCGGTTGCAAAACCTGTGAGATGGCTTGTTCCTTCAAGCACACCGGGGAATTTGCTCCCAGTCGTTCACGTATTTACAACGAGGTCTTTCTTGATGAGGCCAAGTTTATCACCGTCACCTGCATGCAGTGTGATGATCCCTGGTGCGTCAAGGCGTGTCCCAAGTCGGCCATCAGCAAGGAGATGCCTTCGGGGGTTGTTGTCGTTGACAACGACCGCTGTGTCGGTTGCCGCACCTGTGTCAGCGCCTGTCCTTTCGGCATGATCAAATATGTTCCATCTCTTGGCATCGTCGACAAGTGTGACCTTTGTGGTGGAGACTCACCTGAGTGCGTCGCCTTCTGTCCAACCCAGTGTCTGACACTGGAAGAGGAGGACAAGCCGCTGCGGCAGAAAGTGCTGCGTTTTGTTAACACCATGAAAGACGGGCAGATGGAGGTTTGATATGAATGGATGGCATGGAAAACTGTTACGTGTAGATCTGACCGCCGGAACCTGTGAAGTTGAAGCTCTCAACGAAGAGTGGGCCAAGGAATATATCGGTGGTCGTGGTCTGGGGACCAAATATTTTGTTGAAGAAGTTGCTGCCGATGTTGATGCACTCTCAGCAGAGAATAAGCTGATCATGGCAACCGGTCCGTTGACCGGAACCTATGGCGCTGCCAACGGCCGCTATATGGTCATTACAAAATCGCCGCTGACCGGCACCATCGCCTGCTCCAACTCGGGAGGCTATTTCCCGAGTGAGCTGCGCTACGCCGGTTTTGATATGGTTATTTTTGAGGGAAAATCGGAGCATCCGGTTTACCTGCAGATCCATAACGATAATGTTCAGCTGGTTGGTGCTGTTCATCTGTGGGGCAAGCCGACCAATGAAGCTGAAGATGCAATTCTCGCCGAATTCCACGGTGATGCCAAGGTTGCCTGTATTGGTGAGGCGGGGGAAGAGCTCTCTCTGACCGCCTGTATCATCAACGACAAGCACCGCGCTGCCGGTCGGAGTGGTGTCGGCGCCGTTATGGGTAGCAAGAACCTGAAAGCTGTTGCTGTTCGTGGCACCGGCGGGGTCAAGGTTGCCGATCCTGTGGCGTATCGTGAAGCGGCAATTGAAGCCTATGGCATGCTCAAGCAGAATCCGGTTTCGGGTCAGGGACTGCCGGCTCTTGGTACTCCGGTTCTGGTCAATGTTATCAACCAGTTTGGTGCCTTACCGACGCGTAACTTCCAGGACGATACCTTTGAAGGTGCCGAAGCAATTTCGGGTGAAACCCTGGCCAATACATATCTGAAGCGCAACAAAGCGTGTATGGGCTGCGTGATGGGCTGTGGCCGGGTCACCGGACTTGCGGGAAGTCGTTTTGAGGGTGATGGCGAAGGACCCGAGTATGAATCAATCTGGGCTCTTGGTGCGGCCTGTGGCGTTAACGATCTTGCTGCAATTACCAAGGCCAACTACATCTGTAACGAGTACGGGATCGATACCATCACGACCGGCGCAACCATCGGCTGTGCCATGGAACTGGCCGAAAAAGGCTTGATCAGTGCTGATGAAATCGGTATGCCGCTGAAGTTTGGCGATGCCGACGCGATGGTTAAGCTGACCGAAATGGCAGCGAAGAAAGAGGGCTTTGGTGAGAAACTTTCCCTCGGTTCTGCCCGACTCGCCGAAATGTACGGTGCACCGGAACTGTCAATGACGGTTAAAAAACTCGAATTTCCTGCTTACGACGGACGTGGAATGCAGGGAATGGCACTCCACTATGCCACCAGTAACCGGGGAGCCTGCCACGTTCGGGGCTATCTCGTCTCACCTGAGATTCTCGGTTTGCCCGAAAAACTCGATCCGCAGGCCACCGAAGGGAAGCCGGTCTGGGCAAAAATCTTCCAGGATTTCACTGCCGTTGTCGATTCCTCCGGGGTTTGTCTCTTCAGTACCTTTGCGTTGGGTGTTCCCCAATTTGCAGCTTTCTGCAGTGCCGCAACGGGTGAGGATTTCAATGAAGAAGCACTGATGGAAATTGGTGAGCGGATCTACAATCTGGAGCGGATGTTCAACCTCAAGGCAGGGATCGATCCTTCTCAGGATACGCTGCCGAAGCGGCTGCTCGAAGAGCCGATTCACGATGGTCCGCTTGAGGGTGAAGTTGCCAAACTGGGCGATATGTTGCCTGAGTACTATCAGGAGCGTGGCTGGAGTGCAGAAGGAATCCCTTCTGATGAGAAACTTTCGGCTCTCGGTCTGGCATAATCTGCTACCGCTGTAAAATTCCGGGGACATGTACTCGTTGCATGTCCCCGGAATGCGTTTAACCCTTTCAAGTCTCAGGAATTCACCATGGCTGAACATTACGACGTTGTCGTTATTGGAAATAGTGCTGCCGGATTGCAGGCGTTACGGACCCTGCGCCGTCATAACCAGCAACTGTCTGTCGCAATCGTTGATCGCGAGGACTGCACTGCCTATTCCCGGGTTTTGACCCCGTATTACATCGGCGGCCATATCCCCCGTGAAGGGCTCGATATTGTTGATCTCAATTTCTATAAAAAACTGGCGGTTACAACCATTTTCGGTCAGGCGGTTGTCAGCATTGACCCCGAAAAACACACATTGCAACTGGCTGACGAACGTCAGATCGGCTTTGGCAAATTGCTGATTGGAACCGGTGCCGAGGCGCGTTCTTTAACCGTTTCAGCAGAAAGATCATGCGTTTTGCGCCATATTGCCGATGCCGAGAAATTGGTAACTTTACTGAAAACAGCGAAGAGTGTCACAGCGATTGGTGCCGGGCTGGTCAGTTTGCCGCTGTTGTCCCACGCATCCGACGAGATGGAGAAACATCTGGTGGTTG
>CAZQFI010000075.1:0-2363 GCA_964592545.1 uncultured Geobacteraceae bacterium | reverse complement strand
ATTGGCGCGAAACTTGGTCCGATCAAAAAGGCTGAAGATCGCACCTTATTCAAGCAGGCCATGGAAAATATCAATATCGATGTTCCCCGTTCCGGTCTGGCACATAACTATGGCGAAGCGGTAGAGATTATCGAACAGATCGGTTTCCCGGCAATTATCCGTCCCTCATTTACTTTGGGTGGAACAGGCGGTGGGATTGCCTATAACCGTGAAGAATACGACCGGATGGCGCTTGCCGGGATTGATGCCTCACCAACCAGCGAAATTCTGGTCGAAGAATCGATTATCGGCTGGAAAGAGTATGAACTGGAGGTGATGCGTGACACTGCTGATAACGTCGTCATCATCTGTTCCATTGAAAACCTTGATGCGATGGGTGTTCATACCGGGGATTCCATCACCATCGCTCCGGCACAAACCCTGACAGACAAGGAATATCAGCTTCTTCGCGATGCCTCATTAAAAATAATTCGGGAAATTGGTGTTGAGACGGGGGGATCAAATATCCAGTTCGGGATCAACCCCAAAAATGGCCGGATGGTTGTTATTGAAATGAACCCGCGGGTTTCGAGATCCTCGGCACTGGCATCAAAAGCGACGGGTTTTCCGATTGCCAAAATTGCGGCAAAATTATCTGTCGGATATCGCCTTGATGAAATTAAAAACGATATCACCCGCGAAACTCTTGCATCGTTTGAACCGACAATTGATTATGTCGTCACCAAGGTTCCACGCTTCACCTTTGAAAAGTTTCCCCAATCCGACGCAACCCTGACAACTCAGATGAAATCGGTTGGAGAAGCAATGGCGATCGGCCGGACGTTTAAAGAGAGTCTGCAGAAAGCATTGCGCTCCCTTGAAATCGACTCCTACGGGTTCGAAAGCCGGATTTTCAAGAATCCCGCCGATTATGTGCGCAAAATCAGCCCGAAAGAACACGATGTTCTCACCGAAAAGCTGCAAATTCCCGGTTGGGAGCGCTTGTGGTATTTAGCTGACGCCATCCGGGCCGGGTTTACGACAGATGACATTTATAAACTGAGCGGCATTGATCCATGGTTTGTGTCGAATATCGCCCAGATTATAGAGATGGAGTCGGTACTTCTGACCCATCGCGACCAGCTGAATACCGACGATTCAGAATTTGTCGATCTGCTGCGTGAGGCAAAACAGTACGGTTTCTCCGATCGGCGCTTGGCCTTTTTATGGGGAGTTACCGAAGAGGATGTCCGTAATCTGCGCCACAAGTTATCGGTCTTGCCGGTATACAAACGGGTCGATACCTGTGGTGCCGAGTTTGAAGCCTACACTCCGTATTTCTATTCCAGTTACGAACAGGAGTGTGAAGCGGAACCAACCGACAAACGGAAAATCATGATTCTTGGTGGTGGTCCGAACCGGATAGGGCAGGGGATCGAGTTTGATTATTGTTGCGTTCATGGCGCTTTTTCCCTTGCCGCTGCCGGTTTCGAAACAATTATGGTGAACTGTAACCCCGAAACCGTGTCGACCGATTACGATACGTCGGATCGGCTCTATTTTGAGCCCTTGACCCTCGAAGATGTTCTGGCCATTGTTGAAACCGAGAAACCCGAGGGGGTAATTGTCCAGTATGGCGGACAGACACCGTTAAAACTTGCAGTCGCACTCGAAAATGCCGGGGTCCCGATTATCGGGACATCACCCGATGCCATCGATCGAGCTGAGGACCGCGAACGGTTCCAGGCACTGCTGAATAAACTTAATCTGAAACAGCCCGAGAACGGGATTGCCAGAGCCTTTGACGAAGCTGAGATCATTGCTGAGCGGATCGGCTATCCGGTGGTCGTCAGACCGTCCTACGTCCTCGGTGGACGTGCCATGGAGATTGTTTACAACGTTGAGCGTCTGCGTGACTACATGAAGTATGCCGTCGACGCATCTCCGGAACACCCGGTCCTGGTTGATAAATTTCTCCAGAACGCGATCGAGGTTGATGTTGATGCTCTGTCTGATGGAACAGAGGTGGTTATCGGCGGGATTATGCAGCACATCGAAGAAGCCGGAATTCACTCAGGTGATTCCGCCTGCACATTGCCACCCTTTTCGTTGCCTCCAGACACCATTGCCGAAATCCGCCGACAGACAATTGAACTGGCTCTTGAACTGCAGGTCATTGGACTGATGAACATTCAGTTCGCCGTCAAGGATGGAGTTATTTATCTGCTCGAAGTTAACCCCCGGGCCAGCCGGACTGTTCCCTTTGTCTCGAAAGCCACCGGCCTCCCTCTTGCACAGATTGCGGCAAAAGTGATGGCGGGGCAGAGCCTGAAACAACTGGGCGTTTCGGGCGATATTATTCCCGATTATATTTCGGTGAAAGA
>CAZQFI010000074.1:0-3892 GCA_964592545.1 uncultured Geobacteraceae bacterium | reverse complement strand
TCGCCCCGGCTCCCGGCGTGAAGGTGAACAAAATTGCCAATCTCCAGGACGATCTGGCGATGGCGTTACAGGCTGTTTCGATCCGGATTGTCGCACCGATTCCCGGTCGCGGGGTTGTCGGCATTGAAATTCCCAATAATGATCGTGAAATTGTCTATCTGAAAGAGATCATCGAATCGGAAGCCTTCAGAAAAACCGGGGGAAAATTACCAATGGCTCTGGGGAAAGATATCTTCGGTCAGGTGATTGTCTCCGATCTGGCCAAAATGCCCCACCTGCTGGTGGCCGGTTCAACCGGCAGCGGCAAGTCGGTGTCGATCAACACAATGATCCTGTCGCTCCTCTACCGGGCAACGCCTGAGGATGTCCGGCTGATTATGATCGATCCAAAAATGCTCGAACTGTCGATTTACGAAGGGATTCCTCACCTGCTGCTCCCCGTCGTCACCAACCCGAAAAAAGCGTCTCTGGCGCTGGCATGGGCAGTACGCGAAATGGAGCGCCGCTATCAGTTAATGGCGGCCAAAGGGGTGCGCAACGTTGACGGTTACAATCGTAAGCTGGCAAAAGAAGCCAAAGAAGCGGAACTTAACCCGCCGCCATTGGAAGAAAATGTCGAGGAGTTTCTCGAAGCCAAACTCGATGAGCCATTACCGATTGAACCCGAGGAGGAACTGGAACACGGCCACCTCCCCTACATTGTGCTGATTGTTGATGAGCTGGCCGATCTGATGATGGTCGCCGGACGCGAGGTCGAAGAGTCAATTGCCCGGCTGGCACAAATGGCACGGGCTGCGGGTATCCACCTGATTCTGGCAACCCAGCGCCCCAGTGTCGATGTCATCACCGGGCTGATTAAGGCCAACTTCCCGACGCGGATCTCATTCAAGGTCTTCTCAAGGGTTGATTCGCGGACCATCCTCGATTCGATGGGCGCCGAAACTCTCCTTGGGATGGGAGATATGTTGTTCCTGCCACCGGGAGTCGGTTACCTGCAACGGGTTCACGGGGCCTTTGTTTCGGAGCTTGAAGTTCAGCGGGTCGTCGATTATCTGGCCAAGCAGGGAAAACCAAGCTACGACAAATCGATCCTCAAAGCCCCGGAAAAAACAAATGGCGGCAATGAAGACGAGGAAGAGTACGATGAACTGTGGGATGAGGCGGTCAAACTGGTGACCGACAGCCGGCAGGCGTCCATTTCAATGGTTCAGCGGCGATTGCGGGTCGGCTACAACCGTGCGGCCCGGATGATCGAACGAATGGAACAGGAGGGGATTGTCGGACCATCAGATGGCAGTGGGAAACCGCGCGAGGTCCTGGCACAGAAACTCTGATTTTTGCATTTCACCCCGAGGATGTCCCCCCGGGGTGAAATGATTCGGCAGAAAATCGACAGAGAGGTCAGCTATCCCGTTTCCGATCTTCCAGGAATTTGAGCATCTTTTTGCTCGAAAGCTTAATCGTTGCCGGCCCCGAACGGACAAAAAACTCTTCGGTATCTTTGTTAAGCAGAAATGCCGGCTCATCGGCAGGATTACAATCGACCAGACCAATAACTTTTCCGTCCAGCTCGACGAGATCAAAATAGATCATGTTCGCAAATTCGATGCCGATGTGCTGGTGAATCAGATTTTTAAAATGGCGCAGACAATGGTCGTCACTTAAAAACAGATCGGGCCCCATTCCCACAATCTCGCCGTCATCAGCAACACCAAATAGCAGAAATCCCCCATCAGTATTCAGATAAGCAACAACCGTTTTCAACCATGCCAGTTCAATTTCTTTCCCCGGTTTTTTTGACTTGAGGTTCTGGCGCATCGTCGATTTAAACTCGAGAGATTCACTCTCCCCCGCCTCAATCAGTTTCCTGATATCGTCGGCAAGGTTCTCTCGGTTGATAACCCGGTGGCGCATTTTTTGAATTTCACGGGTGTACTTACGGGTCAGGAATATAACCAGCAAAACACCGCACAAAAGGACCCCGGCGATGCTGGCAACAACATAATAATTACGTTGTTTGAAGGCGAAAAAATCACTTTCGGGGATAACAATCCCCAGCCGTAGCGATAAATTCTCCGGACCGATGGGATAAAAATCTGCCCACCACTTCTGCTGACCCAGGACAAAAGAAACCGGATCACCATTGGTATCAAGCTGCTTCTTCCAGAGGACAATCGCATTGGCGATATTCTGCTTTGGCAGCTGCTCATAAGGGACAAACAGCGTTGCCCGTGGGGGAAGACTTTCGTCGCCTAGCCGCCCCTGAAGAACGGCACCTTTTTCATTGAACAAAAAGGCTTCGCCGTTATCGCTGACGTGGAGGTTTGTGACCGTTTGATAGATATCATCCAGACACACGTCATAAGCGACAACCTGAATTTTTTCGGGGGCATCCAATTCAGACCAGCTGGCTGCCGCAGTAATCCCCGTCATCTTTTTATTAAAAAATACGTAAGGCGTCGTCCAGAAGACTTTACCATCGGGTCCGGCTTTCACGGCTCCCTTATACCAGGGCCGCTTACGGGCATCGTAATCGACTTTTTCTGTCCACTCCTTTAGCAACGACCCGTCTTCCCGCCACGACTTGAACCACGCCTTCTCTTCACTCTTGTTCCGATCGACAAAGCGGGTCAACCAGACGTTGTCCTTCCGGGTGAGCAGATAAGAACGCCCCTCTGAATCGGCGATAATGATTGATGAGACGTTGGAGAGATCCTCCAGCATCGGAATCAGCTTGACCGTGATCGCCTTGATATCCTTGAAACTCAACAGGCCATTCTGGCTCCACTTTTTCAGGACGGTGACCGCCGATTCAACCCGTGTAAAGGAAGCCCTGATACTCTCATCGGCCAGATTGGCCTTCTGCTGAATAATCTGGCGATAGCTGTTGACCTGGGCTTTTTCGCCCTGAATCCATGCCAGAGAAACAACCAGACCAACAATCAACAAAATCAATAGAACCAGGTTCCGAACAAAATTCCGCCTGATACGGGTCGTACTTGATCGGGTCTGGCGAGTTAAATCACGACTCATCTATTTAACAGCTCCATATTGTGACAATCATTTTCTAATAACAGTTCGTTGAGTGTATGACAGATATAAAAGAAATTGTATCTAGATTTATTTATTTTTGAGCACCTGCTGAATAACTTTCTGCAACTCTTCAAACAGGTACGGTTTGGCAACTCGCCCGCAGAATCCATATTCAGCATAATTTGCCATCACTGAATCTGTAGCATAACCGCTCGAAACGATCAACTTTGCCTGTGGATCGCTGCGAAGAATTTCCTGTGCGGCCGCCTGCCCCCCCATACCACCGGGAATTGTCAAATCACAAATGACGACGTCGTAGCCCGCTCCCTGCTCTTGTGCAGCCCGGTATTTATCAACCGCCTCCTCGCCATGTGACGCATAACCGACCCGGTGCCCCATTTCCTCCAGCATGGTTCCACTCATCTGCTGGAGCATTTCTTCATCATCCAATACCAGAATTCTTGCAACAATGCTATTTTCTCCGACCGGTTCTGTTTCGGGGTCATCGACACGCGGCTTTTTATCCTCTGTCGTTGCGGGCAATAGTATTGTAAACGTTGTCCCCCGATTCAGCTCCGAGCTGACTTCAATTTTGCCATTATGCTTGGTGATAATCGAGTAACAGGATGCCAGTCCCAAACCGCTTCCCCGCTGCTTTGTCGAAAAATACGGGTCAAAAATTTTATCCAGATCCTGGGAAGCAATTCCAATTCCCTGATCTCGAAGGAGTATCTTGACACTTTTTCCAGCGGCGGTTTCAAGATTTTCCGCACTGATCGTGACAACGCCACCCTCCGGCATTGCCTGCTTGGCATTAATCACAAGGTTACTGATAACCTGACTTAATTGCCCCTTGTCG
>CAZQFI010000073.1:0-1859 GCA_964592545.1 uncultured Geobacteraceae bacterium | reverse complement strand
GATTCATTGGGAAAAATTAGTTATCAATGAGTCATTGGTGTTTCGGGCTGAATTTATCGTCAATAATATGACGATTGCGGTCGCAGAGATTTTTCCTAGCTCGTTATAAAAGTCATAACTCCCTTTAAATACAGACTTTTTTAATACGGCTCTCTTTGGCATGTCTTATGTATAGTGGTAGGTACTGCTACGGAGGGATTGATCCGGGAACTTGATAACAATGGAGGGAAGCTATGAAATGTCCTAAGTGTAAGGGGAGGATGTATACCGAGAAGTATTACGATTTTGTACGAGCGTTTGATGCCTGGAAATGTAGTTGTTGTGGTGAAGTGATTGATCCGGTGATTCTGGCGAACCGGGCTCGCCGCAACAGATGATGAAGGGTTGAAGAATAAAGGCCGAAGCGATGCTTCGGCCTTTCAGTTGTTTGTCACGCGTCTTTTTTTATCAGAGTCATCCCGACTCTGAATAATCCTGCGACCGAGATAATTGCAAAGAACACCCCTCGCCAAAGAAACGGTTTTTTCCCCTCACTGATAAAAATAGTATTTTGAGACACCGGGATATTCATTGATTGCAGCAGCTCGGTTAATTTTTTCTGGTTCGATTCAGCCACCAGACTATCGGCTGTCAAACCGATATATTGCCGTTTTTCGAAGAATGAACCGGCATTCTCTTTCACAAATTTTTCACGCTCTTCTTCCGTATTTAACAGAAAGTAGTAGGTTTTGAGCAAACCAAGAATTTTCGGGTCGCGTGTTTCAACCCAGACCCGGGTCTCTTTTGGATCATCTTTTGACTGTTTCAGTGGAACAAGAAAAGAGGTAATCTCCATTGTCCCCGACATGTTGATCGCCTGCAGCAGGTTTTGCACCCCATCGTCAATTTGCAGCCATTCACGGGGGGCTCCGTTGGCTTCAAGTTCAGCAATTGAGATTTTCAGTGGCTCGGGGTTGCGCAGGTAAAGGGTCAGGTCGGTGTAAGCGAGCCAGCCGAGAATAATACAGACAGCGATAATTGTGACGCGAAATCGTTTCATAATTGGTTCCTGTGCCGCTTTGGGGTTGATGCTGAAGATTGTGACGATTGATATAAAAACGGGTCGCCCAGAAGGCGACCCGAAGTATTGCAGAAAAATATCAGAACTACAAGGTTCTCTTAGGCTGTTTCATTATTGTGGCCGATAACCACATCCTTCGAGGTGAGCAGTGAAACAATCACCAGTGCCAGGAATGAAAGCGGGATCGAAATCAGCGCCGGGCTGTTGAATTGCACCGGTTGTCGGCTAATAAATTATTTAAGAATGCTAATCTATTTTGTATGGCTGTGTGGGGTCGGGAATTTAGATTGTTGTTCACTTTTTATAGTTGTTCCGGAGTGAACGTGACAACCTCATCAATTTCGATTTTGTCACAGAGAAGCATGATAAGACGATCTATGCCAAGAGCAATTCCTGCAGCTGGCGGCAGCGTTGTCAGCTCTTTTAGAAATGGTTCGGGAGAGGGATAGGGGGGCTTGCCTGTCTGCCGGCGCTGTTGCTCTTCTTTGTTGAAACGCTGGCGTTGCTCGTGTGGATCGGTCAACTCAGAAAAGGCATTGGCCATCTCCAGCCCTCCGATGTAAAGCTCAAAACGTTCAGCAACACATGAATCTGTCGGTTTTCTGCGTGCCAGAGATGCATGCTCAGCTGGATACTCGGTGAGAAAGAGTGGTTTCTCCTGCGGAAGCTGTGGTTCAATTTCCAGTGCCATGATCGTATCAAATTTTCCGGTGGCAAGGGCCGTTTCAAGGCTGATCGAGGCAAAGCGCGAAAAGGCTTCCGAGACAGTTATGCGGGGCCAGGGAGGGGACAGATCGAT
>CAZQFI010000072.1:0-1835 GCA_964592545.1 uncultured Geobacteraceae bacterium | reverse complement strand
AAAACAACCGCCGGCAAACCGCAGCGCTGCTGGAGAAACAATGGTTGAAGACCCCCAGTGTAAGACATTTCTCCCGGAAAGTGAGGCGATCAAAGCGACGATCAACGGGAGAGAATACTTTTTTTGCTCAAAAAAATGCCTGAAAGAATTTAAACACACCCTTAAATAATCATCTCAATACCATCAGAAAGAGGATCCCATGAAGTTTTTTATCGACACTGCTGAAGTCACTGAAATCAGAGCGGCCCATAATCTGGGGCTGGTCGATGGTGTCACCACCAACCCGTCACTGATCGCCAAAAGTGGCCGTGATTTTAAGGACGTTATCAAAGAGATCACCGACATTGTTGATGGGCCTATCTCGGCTGAAGTTATCGCCCTCGATGCCGAAGAAATGCTTGCTGAAGGGCGCGAACTGGCAAAAATCCACAAAAATATCGTCATCAAGGTCCCCATGACGACTGAAGGGTTGAAAGCAACCAAACAGTTCACTGCTGAGGGGATCAAGACCAATGTTACCCTGATTTTTTCCTCTCTTCAGGCACTGCTGGCTGCCAAAGCGGGAGCAACCTACGTTTCTCCATTTGTCGGACGACTTGATGATATCGGTCACGAAGGGCTGACCGGGGTTGAAGAGATCCGGACAATTTTTGATAACTACGGCTACACAACAGAAATCATTGTCGCCTCGGTTCGCTCCCCCATGCACGTCCTCAATGCCGGACTCATCGGTGCTGATATCTGCACGATTCCCTATGGTGTCATGACCCAGTTGGCGAAACACCCGTTGACCGATGCCGGAATTGAGAAATTTCTTGCCGACTGGGAGAAAACTCAATAAAACCGCAGTTCATTATCTCCAGTTCAAAACCGGCTGAATAATCGGGTATTCAGCCGGTTTTTTGCAGGAACCCGTCGTCCAACCCATCCTGGCAGCAAAACTCAAAACAGCATTCCAGAAAAATCTGACCTGTCGGTGGTCTGACCACTTGACAACATGCGGCAACGCGAGTATACGCTTTAGGTGAATCTCATTTTTTCCAGTTTTTGTGGGCTTTACAACATCTGTAAATCCCACCTTTTATTTCTAACCATGTGAGGACGCAATGAACATTCACGAGTATCAAGCCAAGGCGATTCTGCGCAATTTCGGAGTTCCGGTTCCGGAAGGGCACGTGGTCTACAACAGTAACTCTGCCCGCGACTGGGCAAAACGGCTGGGCGAAGGCCCCTGGGCGGTTAAAGCTCAGATCCATGCCGGTGGTCGCGGCAAAGGTGGCGGTGTCAAAATTGCCAAAACTGCCGACGAAGTCAAACAATATGCCAGAGATATGTTTGGCATGTGTCTGGTCACCCATCAAACCGGGCCCGAAGGCAAAATCGTTAAACGGGTTCTGGTTGAAAAAGGGAGAAACAACGCTGACGAATTCTACGTCTCTTTCCTCGTCGACCGGGCAACCTCCAAAGTCACCCTGATGGCTTCTGCCGAAGGTGGGATGAACATCGAGGAAGTGGCAGCAAATACCCCGGAGAAAATTTTCTTTGAAGCGATTGATCCCGTTGTGGGGTTGACCCCTTTCCAGGCACGGAAAGTTGGCTTCAAACTCGGATTTGAAATGCCACAGGTCAAGCAGGCTGTCCCGCTGCTGATGAACCTCTACAAAGCATTTGTTGAGTCCGATTGTTCTCTCCTTGAGATCAACCCGCTGATCAAAACCGCCGAAGGCGATCTGATCTGTCTCGATGCCAAGCTCAATTTTGACGACAACGCTCTGTTCCGTCATGACCGGATTCGTGACCTGCGCGATTACGATGAAGAAGATGCGATGGAAATC
>CAZQFI010000071.1:0-3182 GCA_964592545.1 uncultured Geobacteraceae bacterium | reverse complement strand
TGATTGGTAGATGTTAATATTGCAGATCGGTGGGGGACGTTTTGAGGAAAGTTACTGCGCTGTTGCGGTCATCACGGAATCGTTATGATAACGTTTAAAAAAATTCTATCTTGCAGCACGAAAATCTCGTTCTGGCTGGTGGTTTTGACATTATTTGGCTGTCAGACTCTGGGGAATAAGACCGGACGTCTCCCGGTTGGGCAGAACCAGCCCGAACAACAGGTTGCTGTTACTGAAAATGAGTCGGTACCGCTACCTGTGGCCGACGCCGAAACGCAAGAGATCAATTCCTTCCAGCTCGAAGTTTCAAATCCGCTACCTCAGCCAATTCATGACTACCTTCACGGTGATTCACCATTACCTTATTACGGCGATTTTCCCCTCAGTGAACATGCCCGAGTCAGTAAAATTATCAGACAGTACAGTGTGACCAGCCGGAAAATGTTTGGCAAATGGCTCGAACGGGCAGGGCGCTATATTCCAAAAATCCAGATGGTCTTTGCTGATGAAGGGGTTCCTCTCGATCTTGCCTACCTGGCGATGATCGAATCGGGGTTTAATGTCCGTGCCTACAGCTGGGCCCATGCTGCCGGACCGTGGCAGTTTATTGAGGGAACGGGAAAACTTTACGGGCTGAAGAATGACTGGTGGCAGGATGGTCGCCTTGATATTGAAAGCTCAACGCGGGCAGCGGCGAAACATCTGAAATATCTCCACAAACGTTTTGATGGCGACTGGTATCTGGCTGTTGCTGCTTATAATGCGGGTGGGGGGAAGGTTCGCAAGGCTGTTCGGAAGAGTGGCAGCCGCGATTTCTGGGCACTCACCAATGGTCGTGTGTTGCGGGAAGAGACGAAAAATTACCTCCCCAAGTTGCTGGCAGCATTGAGTATTGTCAGAGATCTTGAGGCGTACGGTTTTGATAACCTCGATTTTGCCGAGCCGCTGGAATACGAAACGGTGACACTGGAGACGACAACCGACCTCGAAATTGTCGCACGTTTCTGCGGGATCAGTTATCGTGAATTGAAAGAGCTGAATCCTGCACTGAAGCGGTGGTGTACCCCTCCCGGGGTAAAGAATTACCCCCTGCATGTTCCGTTTGGTCGCGCCAGTCAGGTGCGTTCCCTTTACGCCCAACTTCCCAAAAGTCAGCGGGCTCACTACCATCGCCATCAGATTAAGTCGGGTGATACCCTCCAGGTTCTGGCGAGAAAATACCACATTCGGGTTGATGATATCGTTGCCCTCAACCATATTAAAAATCCCCGGGCGTTACAGATCGGGCAGAATCTTATTCTCCCCTTAAAGGCCGGCTATACCAGACTTCCGGTGGATTCTCTTGCCGACAGTTATGTCCGGAGTCGGCGAAAAATTTATAAAGTTCGCAGTGGTGACAGTCTTTGGTCAATCTCCCGTAAATTCAATGTGACTCAGAAGCAGTTACGGGTCTGGAACAAGCTTGGCTGGAGTAATATCCTCCGCCCCGGACAGGTTCTGGCTGTTTCGCGGCCGGGAGCCCGAATCGTTGCGAAAGCGAGCATAAAGCGTAAAAAAGGGCCGTCACGCAAGATGATCTACAAGGTTGTTCCCGGAGATACCTTGTGGGGGATCGGGCGCCAGTTTGATGTTGCAACAGAAGAGATTCGTCGCTGGAATAACCTCTCGGCCAGTCATGTCCTCCGGCCGGGGCAAAAACTTACCCTGAACGTTTCTACCAGTCGCCGCGGTTAACTCTGTTCTCGATTGCTTTGACATTTTCTCCACGGATTGTTAGAGTCCTGCGCCGTAGCATGTCATTTTAAATTTATCTCTACCCGTCTCTCTAAAAAGGAAGAACCCCGATGCTTAATATGTTGATCTCGCTTGCCTGTTCAGTCCTGTCATCAGCATTGATGATGAGATTTGCGACAGATAATGTCCTGATAACGATGGCTGTTTCTGCGGTTGTCTTTGTTGTTGTTTTTATGCTCATGACCAAGATCGTCATGAAAAAAGTCGGTGCCGTCATGGATGTTGCTCAACGCGATATGCTGGCCAACCGGGGAGACAAGGCGATCGCTGAATTACAGAGTGGTCTCAAATACGGCGCCTGGCAGATTTATGTGAAACAGCAGATCAATTCGCAGATCGGGACGATCCATTATCTGAAGCGAAACTTCAAAGAAGCTATCCCCTACCTTGAGAAAGGGTTTGTGCGTAACTGGGTGAGTACTTCGATGCTTGCGATTACCTATATGAAGAAAAACAAGCAGAAAAAGATGATCGAGACCTTTGACAAGGCGGTCGCCGGGAGTCGCAAGGAACCGATGGTTTATGCTGTTTACGCTTTTTGTCTGGATCGTATCGGGGATCGCAAAAAAGCGATTGAGATTCTGAAAAAAGGGGTTTCTAAAACGAGCGATGAGCGGTTGCAGGAAAATATCGCCCTGCTTGAAGCGGGTAAAAAGATGAAAATGAAGGGCTTTGGAGATATGTGGTACCAGTTTCATCTCGAAAAACAGGGTGCAATCATCAAGAAGCAGACCAAAGCAATGACCGGTCGCCGCAAGCAGGTTGTCCGGTGAGAACTCTTTATGGCTAAAAAGAAAAAAACCGCAAAAATAAAAAATAACGCATTTCAGGGCACCCCCTTCAAGCATTTGAAGGGGTTTGCTTTTTCTCCTCAGGAACAAGGGGAGGATTCTCCCTCTGAATCCATGTCCGAGCCTGAAGTTTCAAGATCCTTCTCCGCAGAAATGGAGATGCTGGGCGTCCAGCGCTTGAAACACACCGATGATAGCGACAGCGAAGACTGTTGTCCCGATGTTTTACCAGATTCAGAAGGGTCGATTGCTGATTCGGAAGATCAGAGCGATGAAGCATTGTTCCTTTCGGCTCTGGGTGAGATGTCGGTCAGTTTTCAGGATCAATTCCCGGACGATACGACAGCCCGCCAGGCGGCGCCGTTGACTCGTAGCCGAAGGCTGCTCCATACTGTGTACTCAAAGACGCTTGAGTACCTTTAGCTTACTCCGCGATATAAAGCTACCTTCTGTAGCGAATCCCCTTGGATCAATAGATGGATTTCTCCAGGTGTCACTGCCAAAAATCCTCCTAGACATACCGCTCCCGGACTTCCTGCTGAAGACCCTGGAGCCTCACTGCGAGATCCTCTCCTGGAGCCTTCTCGATGAGCCGGA
>CAZQFI010000070.1:0-2553 GCA_964592545.1 uncultured Geobacteraceae bacterium | reverse complement strand
CTTCATCGCCCACGGGACAAAGGTTGAGAAGCCAATCCTTAATTTATTTTTCGCAATGACATGTTCCAGGGTTCCCGCTTTGACCAGTTCCTGCCGGATGCTTTTCGCCCACAGCGGTACGGCCAGCAGCGTGAGAATGAGGGTAAGGGTCAATATTATCCGTAACTTCATAGAGGTCTCCTCGGGGGTTATTATGTGGTGTATGCGGCAAGGTGGTGTTCCAGATATTTTACCAGAATCGACAGGAGCGTGGTCACCAGCAGGTAGATTGCTGCGACAGCAAACCAGACTTCAAATGATAAAAAGGTTTCGGCGATAATCTGTTGCCCCTGCATGGTGAGATCGTAGATCGCAATGGTTGAAACGAGCGCCGAATCTTTCACCAGTGAGATTCCCTGGCTGGTCAGGGGTGGAATCATCTGGCGTAATGCCTGAGGCAGGATGATATCGCGGTAGCTCTGGCCACGGGTCATCCCCAGCGATGCCGATGCTTCCCACTGGCCGGTTGGCAGAGCGACAATTCCGGCGCGAATAATTTCTGAAGCATAAGCTCCTTCAAACAGGCTTAATGCCAATATCGCGGAAGTCAGGCGACCGATATCGAGAATCGGCGCAAAAACAAAGTAGAGGATAAATATCTGGATCAGCAGGGGAGTGTTGCGGATAAGTTCAAGATAAACATGCGAAATGCCTCGCGCCATTGGGCTGGAAGAGAGGCGCATCAGGGCGGAGACCAGTCCGATAATCAGCGAAAAAACCAGACTGATGACGGTTATTTCCAGGGTCAGCCACAGCCCCTGTAATAGCGGGCCAAAGTGCCAGCCGTCAGATGAAAATTCGATCAGATAACGGGGAAGCCGCTGCCATTGCCAGTTGTAGCCAAGATTTTCAGCCCCGCGCATCAATGCAAAATAACAGCCGGCCAGAAATACGATGAACGCACCTGTCTGGAGAATATTCGACACTCTGGACTGGGAGAATAGTTGGCGGAAGATCGGTCTGGCTCCAAAGATCTGTGAGCAAATTCTTTGTGCTGATTACAACATGAAATCGGGTTTGCGCTTCGCAAAATATTTCTGGTGATACTCTTCGGCTCTCCAGAATGGCCCGGCAGGGGTTATTTCAGTCACAATTGGCAAGGAAAAGGTCTCTGAGGCGGCGAGGGCGGCTTTGGACGCTTCGGCCTGTTGGCGTTGCTCATCATCGTGATAGAAGATTGCTGTGCGGTACTGGGTGCCATGATCGGGACCCTGGAAATTGAGGCTGGTCGGGTTGTGAATTGTCCAGAAAAACGCAACCAGTTCTTCATAGCTGATGACCTCGGGATCAAACGTCACATCAACGACCTCAGCGTGCCCGGTTTTTCCGGTACAGACCATTTCGTAGGTCGGATTTTCTGTCGTTCCGCCCATATAACCAACCGCGGTATCAATCACGCCATCCAGGGTTCTGTACGCTTCTTCCGTTCCCCAGAAACATCCACCGGCAAAGGTTGCACGTGCCATTATCTGCTCCTTTTCAATAATTGCTGCCCGACCCAGTAGCGGGAAAATTGTAACGCGGTTCGCCCGCAGCGTTTACTTTTATCGTGAGACCACTTCAACGCCGCCGCAAATAATGCGTCATCCAGAGAAACGTCAAGCTGATGTTCTGCTGCATGCTTTTCCACCAACTGCCCGACCAGCTCAAGGTACTGGTCCTGGGTGAACAGGTGGAATGGCACCCAGAGACCAAAGCGGTCAGACAGGGAGGTTTTCTCTTCAACCCCCTCTCCCGCATGGAGTTCATTATTGACCATTTTGAACCCGAGATTATCGGTTTCGTATTCGGGAAGAAGGTGGCGCCGGTTGGAGGTGACATAGAAACGGACATTCTCGGGGGCGGCATAGACCGAGCCATCGAGGGCACTTTTCAGGACTTTGTAACTTGATTCTCCCGGCTCAAACGACAGGTCGTCACAGAGGATAATAAACCGGTATGCTTCCCCCTTGATTGCAGCAAAGACATCAGCAAGATTCACCAGATCGTCCTTATCGACCTGAATGACCCGCAGGCCCTGCTCAGCGTAGGCATTGAGCAGCGCCCGCACCAGTGTCGATTTCCCTGTCCCCCGCGTTCCCCACAGCAGAACATTGTTGGAAGGGAATCCCTGCACAAACTGGCAGGTGTTTTCATCGAGGATCTGCTTTTGTCGGTCGATACCAAACAGATCATCCAGAGTAACCGGATCAATGTCGGTAATGGCTTCGAGGTAACCGGCAAAGGAGTGTTTTCGCCAGTTCGCTGCCCGGCAACGGCTCCAGTCGACCTTTTCTACTGCTTTGGGCAGGAGTTGTTCAACCGATGCCAGAACCCGTTGCAGTTGTGCTTTTAATTTCTCGTCTGTAAACATTGATGGCTCCGTAAACTGTCTGGATTCTACATCAATTGAAAGGCAAAAATATTGATAAATCCGATCAGAAAGCCGAGCAGGGCTCCGAACAGGTTGATGTATTTGAACTGTTCTTTCATGACTCCCATCAGCAGATCTTCGACCTGCAGCAGATCGAGGCT
>CAZQFI010000069.1:0-3064 GCA_964592545.1 uncultured Geobacteraceae bacterium | reverse complement strand
AGGATAACGGAACTCAACAGTTTGCTGGCGGCCATATCAAAGACAACAAACTGCCCTTTACGCGGTTTGATGGCAAAATTGCAGTCTCCAAGAACGTTCTGGTTGACGAGATCGCCATAAAGACCGGCACAGTTGACCACGTGGCGAGCCTGAACCGAGCCGCGACTGGTGTTGAGCAGCCATTTCTCGCCGTCGAATTCTCCGCCGGTGACTTCGGCATTAAACAGAGCCCGCCCACCATTTTCGAGAGCCTGCTTCAGATAGGCAAGGGGAGTCGACCAGGGATCGATCACGTACTCGCGCGGGACGAGAATCGCCGCCCGGATTGTCTCGGAAAGGTTCGGTTCGCGGGCCAGGACCTCTTTGCGGCTGATAAGATGGATATCGGTAACACCGTTGTCGTGCCCCTTTTTTATGATCGCCGCGAATTTTTCTTCCTGCTCTTCGGTCCAGGCTGCGACCAGAGCACCGGTTTTGAGGAGGGGCAGATTAAATTCTTCATGAATCTCCCGGTATTCTTTGTAGCCATCCTGAACACATTTCCATTCAACGGAGCCGACTGGAGCATCGAAGCCGGTGTGGAGGATGGCACTGTTTCCTTTGCTGGCTCCCTCCAGGATGTCGGCTGCTTTTTCGATCAGGACAACCGATGCCCCTTCAAGGGCCATTTTGCGGGCGACGGCACAGCCGACAACTCCTCCACCGATGATGGCGATATCGCAGCTGGCAAGCAATGCTGATTTGGTCTCTTTCGCAGTATCCACGATCCACTCTATCCTTTTTGTGTTATGGGGTGTGCCCGAATAGTACCAAAATATGACCGAACAGTCAAATCAAATCTTGTGGCAATTGTGCTCGTACGATTCAAGGTTCACTTTGTCTGCGTGCCGCGTCTTGTGGTTGACGTGCTTGTCGGGGTTGTGAGTGTTACTTACTGCTTTTGGGGGCAGATAATAGTGACGCCCGCGTCGGTGAGGGCCTCATACATTTTTCCGGCCGGTGCTTTTTCACAGACCAGATTGGTGATTTTTCTCAGACTGCAGACCTCAAATGAAGCGATCTGCTCAAATTTTGAACTGTCGACAAGCAGGGTGATGATTTCTGCCTGTTCGACCATCGCTCTGGCGAGTTGCGCTTCCTCAATACTGTAGTCCATGACCCCGCTCCGGCTATCCAGTGCTCCGACCGTCAGGACTGCGTGATGGGCCCGGAACGATTTAACCTGCGAGATGGCCATGCTGCCGATGGTCTGACGATTATCGGCGTGGAACTCTCCGCCGAGGAGAAAGGTTCTGGCGGGGATGGGGCCGGAGCCCATGACCCGGGCAATTTTTGTCGAGTTGGTGACGACGGTCAGGTTGGAAATTTCGGTCAGTTTTTCGGCAAAATAGAATGTTGTCGTTCCGGTATCGATCAGAATTGTCTCGCCGGGGGAAATGAGTTTGGCCGCCTCTGCGGCAATCTCCATTTTAGCCGCAGCATTTTTCCCCATTCGGTCACGGAACGGTCCTTCTCCAACCAGGACGGGGAGAGACGCCCCGCCGTGGAATTTCTGAACCTTGCCGGCACGGGCGAGCTCGGTGAGATCGCGACGAATTGTCTCCCGGGAGGTATTCAGACGTTCGGCAAGCTCATTGACTGTAGCGTGATCACGCTGACGAATAATGTTGACGATTTCGGCCTGTCGAGTTGCTGGGTTCATAATTATCCCGTCAAAGTTTTGAGGCGCGATTTATGGCGACCTCTGCTGAAGGAGATTTCTCCCGATGACAACAGTCTCGATCAAACGGTATCTTTTTGGCAGAATATTGTCAAGAATTAACACTGTTTTATAGGTAAGAAGTTGTCTGTTCGGTCAAAAAATATTCTTGATCGGTCAAAATATGTGTGCTAGCCTAACGTTGTTCTATGGCTTTTATCGGTCGTAGAAATCGTATTTAACAATTGTTTAACCGGATTGATCTGGCGAAGTCTTGCCAATCGTCGTAAAGTAGAAAGAGTTGTCCATTTTGTTAACCTGAACCTAGTAAGGAGATTGAACTATGAAGAAGATGGTATCGACTGGTGTAATGGCACTTATGCTTGTTTCCATTATGGCCAGCGGGGCGCTTGCCCAGGAAACACTCAGACTGCTGACCTGGAAAGGTTATGCTCCCTCCAAGCTTGTTAAAGCTTTTGAAGAGAAAACGGGCATCGATGTCAAAATTACCTATTCCAACAACGAAGAGATGATCGCGAAACTAAGAGCGACCCGCGGTGCCGGTTTTGACCTGGCCCAGCCGAGCCAGGACAGAATCTCTTTTGTTCAGGCGAAATTCCCTGTTTATCAGCCGATTGACTTCAGTCGCGTCAATACTGACCAGTTGGTCACCTCAATGGTTGATGCCGTCAAGAAAAACAGTGCGGTGAAGGGGAAAGCCTATGCTGTTCCTTTCTGCTATGGCACTACCGGGATGATCGTCAATAAGAAAAATGCTCCCGATGCCAACGACTGGTCCGATCTATGGAATCCCAAGTATGCCGGTAAGATTTCCTATCGTCTGAAAAGACCTATCCTGATCGCGACTGCGTTTGGTATGGGTGAGGACCCCTTTGCACTCTATAACGATAAGGCTGCCTACCGGGCGTTGATGAAGCGTGTTGAAAAGACCCTGATCGACGGGAAGAAGCTGGTTAAAAACTACTGGACCAGTGGTGACACCCAGGTTGCTATTATCAAGAATGGCGATGCCGACGTGATCTCCGGTTGGGACGGTAAAGGGTGGAGCCTCCACGAGATCAATCCCGATATCGATTTTGTTGCGCCGAAGAGTGGTGCCCTGGGCTGGATCGATACATTCGCGATTCCGTCAAAATCAAAAAATGTTGATGCCGCTTACAAATGGATCAACTTTATGCTCGATCCTGAAAACGCTGCCTATTTTACCAACCAGGAAGGCTATGGAACGGCATCTAAAGACGCTGTCAAGTATCTCGATGCTAAGACCAAAGATAACTTCAGCCGTTCTTTCCCACCTGAAGTTCTCGATAACATCAAGTGGCACCCCCCTGTCCCCGATGGATT
>CAZQFI010000068.1:0-3277 GCA_964592545.1 uncultured Geobacteraceae bacterium | reverse complement strand
ACCCCGGCAGAAAAACAACGCTTGATTGCTGCTTCACACGTCGATTATCTCATTGAGATGCCATTCACTGCCGATTTTGCAACCATGTCACCTGAGCAGTTTGTTGCGGATATCCTGGTTGAACAATTAAAAATCAAGGTTTTAATTGTCGGCTATGACTATGCTTTTGGCAAGGGGCGGCGTGGTGATACCGAGTTTCTCAAAAGTTGTGGCGAGAAGTACGGTTTTCACGTCAATGTTCTGCAGCCTGTTGGTGCTGACGGGCTTCCGTACAGTTCAACCCGTATTCGTCAAATGATTGCTGCCGGGGATGTTGTCAATGTTGTTCAATTGCTCGGTCGTCAGTATAACCTTGAAGGAGTCGTTGTCCCGGGAGATCAGCGTGGCCGCCAGCTTGGTTTCCCGACTGCCAATCTTCAGACCGAAAAAGAGCAACTGCCGGCACCTGGCGTGTATGCTGTTAAAGTTCGTCATAATCTGCAGGAATACGGCGGAGTTGTAAATATCGGGAATCGTCCCACATTTGATGGGAAGAAGAGAACGATTGAGGTCTATCTTCTGGATTTTACCGGTCAATTGTATGGACAGAAACTGCGTATTTATTTTGTTGAGAAATTGCGGGATGAACAGAAATTTGACAATATCGAGACTCTTGTCAAGACGATTGAAATGGATGTTGTTCGTGCCCGACAAATTCTTCAGGCGGTGCAGATTATTCAATATCGCGAATATCTATCGTTGAAATAGGGGGCATATGTCGATTTCCGGAAAAACCAGGCTTTACGGACTGTTAGGTGATCCTGTCTCACACACTCTCTCACCATTGATACAAAATCGAGCTTTTCGTGAATACAATATCGATGCGGTGTATGCCCCTTTTCATGTTCTTCCTGAGGGGTTGTCGGCTGCGGTTGAAGGAATTCGTGCTCTGAATATTGCGGGGTGCAACGTCACAATCCCGCATAAGGAGGCAATACTTCCCCTTCTCGATGAGATTGATTCAACGGCTCAGTTGATCGGTGCCGTAAATACTGTCATTAACTTGGATGGAAAACTTGTTGGTTACAATACTGATGGCAGTGGTTTTCTCCGCTCCGTTAGTGATGAATTGAATTTTCAGCCCGAGGGGCGGGATGTTCTGTTACTGGGTGCCGGGGGAGCGTGTCGCGCTGCAGCTGTTTCATTGGCTGCAGCCGGGGTCAGCTCATTGTCTATCGCAAATCGACGTGTTGAGAAAGCAGAAAAGCTTATCAACGATCTGATTCCACATTTTCCTCATGTGAAATTTTCAGCCCACAATTATCGGGATGACAATTATTTCGGGACATTATCCAGCGTACATCTCATTGTCAATACGACTTCTGTTGGCTTGAAAGGGGAAAAATTAAGTTTTTTTCCATTGGAGCACATTAAGGCTGGTGCATTAATATTTGATATGATATATTCTTCCTCTGAAACTCCGCTCGTTAGTGCCGCGCGCTCGGCAGGCTTTTTGTGCGCTGACGGTCGGGGAATGTTGGCAGCTCAGGGAGAGGATGCTTTTTATCTTTGGACGGGCATTCGTCTTCCTCGTGGGTATATGCGACAAATACTGAAATCAGGTTAGGCAAATTTTCCTGCGATAAAATGAAAATGTAACTTATTATAGGGGTTAGATTCGATGAGTGTCAGTCGTCTTGGAGAACTACTGGTTAGAAATCAGCTGATTTCAGATAACCAACTGGCAGAAGCGATTGCCGAGCAGAAAAAAGAAGGGATTCGACTAGGGGCTGCTCTCGTTAAGCTGGGCTATGTCCAGGAACATGACCTTGCATCCTTTCTATCCAAACATTACGGTGTCCCGTCTATCGATTTAGCTGAGTTCGATATTGATCCAGCTGTCGTTGCTTTAGTTCCTGCAGAAGTTGCCCAAAAGTATCAATTGGTTCCAATAAATCGTGCCGGAGCAACATTGATTGTTGCGATGGCCGATCCCTCCAATATTTTTGCCATCGACGATATCAAGTTTATGACAGGCTTCAACGTAGAAGTTGTTGTTGCCGCTGAAGCTGCCATTAAAGATGCCATAGATAAGTTCTACGATCAAAGTGCGACTATGGCCGATGCTCTGGAAGGGCTGGAAGATTTTGATGATCTGGAGCTGGTTGACGATGCTTCTTTTGATGATGTCAGTGAACTTGAGCGTGCCAGTGAAGATGCCCCGGTCGTTAAACTGGTCAATCTGATTTTGACCGATGCTATCAAGAAGAAAGCCTCTGATATCCATATTGAGCCCTATGAATACGCTTTCCGGGTTCGTTATCGGATTGACGGTGTTCTCTATGAGGTCATGAAGCCGCCGCGCAAGTTAAAAAATGCGATCACCTCCCGGGTCAAGATTATGGCGACCCTCGATATTGCCGAGCGACGTCTTCCCCAGGATGGTCGGATTAAAATAAAGATGGCCAAAAATCAGGAAATGGATTATCGGGTCAGCTGCCTGCCGACATTGTTTGGTGAGAAAATCGTTCTGCGGTTGCTTGACAAGAGCAATCTTCAGTTGGATATGACCAAGCTTGGTTATGAATAGAAGGCACTCAAATGGTTCAAACAGGAAATTCATAAACCGTTCGGGATGGTCTTGGTTACCGGTCCGACAGGGAGTGGTAAAACCGTTTCGTTGTATTCTGCTTTGTCTGAACTGAACCAAACAACCGAAAATATTTCAACGGCTGAAGATCCGGTCGAATTTAACTTTGCCGGAATCAATCAGGTTCAGATGCACGAAGAGATCGGCCTCAATTTTGCGGCGGCTTTACGTGCCTTTCTGCGGCAGGATCCTGATATTATCATGATCGGGGAGATCCGGGACTTTGAAACGGCAGAGATTGGGGTCAAAGCGGCATTGACCGGTCATATGGTTCTCTCGACGTTGCACACCAATGATGCTCCGAGTACTGTTAACCGCTTGTTGAATATGGGAATTGAACCGTTTCTGGTTGCTTCGGCCGTTAATCTGATTTCGGCTCAGCGCCTCGGGCGGCGCGTTTGCTCAGAGTGTAAAGAGCCTGAAAAACATTCTAAAGAGGCGTTACTGTCTGCCGGAGTTCCTGAAGATCAGATCGGTAAGTTTTCTACCTTTAAGGGGAGAGGTTGCGCAGCCTGTAATGATACCGGTTACAAAGGGCGGATCGGTATTTATCAGGTCATGCCGATGTTTGAAGATATTAAAGAGATGATTCTTTCCGGAGCAAATACCGCGGAAATAAAACAGGAGTCGATGCGTCTCGGTGTCAAG
>CAZQFI010000067.1:0-2170 GCA_964592545.1 uncultured Geobacteraceae bacterium | reverse complement strand
CCTGTGAGCGTACTGCCGTGAGCTCCGCCTCTCTCATGCTGCGGATCTTTTCCTTCGGCAGAACCCGAACGACATTCCCCTCCTGAACCATCCCAAGACCCGTTACGTCAAGAATCAGATCCAGAGCCTGATCCCAGGGGACATCAATCAGGCGCAACGTCACATTCCCTTTCACCTCATCTGAGGCAATAATATTCAGATCGCTGATCTCTGCAATCAACCGGAGAATATCGCGAACATCGGCATTGTCGAAAACCAGAGAGGTCTTTTCGCCGGTATAGTTGGTTTTATCCGAGCCAATTTGTTCAACAACCGGAACGTTCAACTGGTTTGCTGTCGGTGGGGCAAGACTTGATGAAGCAGGAGCAAGTTCCGGAGCTGCAGATGCAGAGGCAACCTGTTGAGTCGCGGGGACAGGCATGATCCCGGTTACGGCTTGAGAACCCTGATTGTACCGCTGATCGTCAATCGTCAAAACATAACCGGCAGCATTTTTCTGAAGTGAGTAGGGGACATTCCCTTTCAGAAGAACAGCAAAGCGAACCTCAGGTTTTCCAGTTGCATCAACTAAATAAGGGGTTACAGAATGGATCGCACTCGGGAATGCCAGAGTGTCAAACACACGCCGTAGCGACCGCGGTAACGTCGTATTTTTAAATGCGAATTGAACCTTATTACCATCACGCACCGGCTGTGTTGCTTCAGCCTGGCCATCCATATTGATATAGAGCTTCGATTTTCCCGACTCAGAAGCAAAATCAATTGCCGTTATCTTTGCACTACCCGTTGTCGCCGGCTCGGCAAAGGCCTGTTCAACCGCCCCTTGTGAAGGTTCCCACGTCACAACAACCTGATCATTGTCAGTCTTAACTTTAAACGTTGGAAAAACCAGCCCATCGACATCAAAAACAAACCGGGTCTTGTTCTCCAGCGGGCCGACACGCAACAACCTGAACCCGTCGCTCAACGCGATGTCTTCCTTTTGATCTCCGGGCCGGACACCATACAAGTCGACGACGAGCCTCTTGGGGGAGTCGAGGGTGAAATACCTGACCTGCTCAATGCCCATAGTCGCAGTCAACTGCACTCTCTTTTGAGATACCGAGACGACCGACAGTGACTCGGCGGCAAAGAGCGGCATTGCTAGAGCAGTCATCAAAAACATTAACAATGTACTGAGGAGTACAACGCTTCTTCTCATATCAATCCCCTAAAAGTCATTCGTGTACAACTACGCTTCATAACTCAACCTGGATAAAATCTACATCACGATATAACGATACTGCTTAACTTTCTTACCGGTCAGACTATCAACACTGATCTCTTCCACAACGATCCGGTCGGGACTTTTTTCTACCCGTAACCCGTTTTCATTGATTCCCATCACTTTGGTTTCAATCTTTTTAACGATACCGTCATTCATACCGATATATTCACCGATCTTGACCATGTAGCTCTTTCCATCGGGTGCCTTGACCATCGCCCGGGGAACACCTTTAACAACCAGTAAAGCTATCAACCGAAACTGACTTAATTCGAACTTTTCCAGTGGGCCTTTAATTTTGTCCGGCCGACCGCTTGGCTCTGGAGTATACGTCGCCTCACCACGCTGCTGCTTTGGCTGAATCAAAGGTTTAAAAGGATCTCTCCGCCCTTTCGGGCTGTATGCAAACGTATCTGTCCCTGCTGCGTTATCCGAGGAGATCGCCGCCGCTGGAGCATCCACAGCCGGATTCTGCTGGGCAAAACTTGAAGCAGCAACAACGATCAGCAGGAAAGTTGTAAACAACAAAAGAAGGCTATATTCGCGAAGGAATTTCAATGTCATTTCCTTTTACCACCTTTCTTTCCTTTTTTATTCTTTCCCTTTTGATCCGGCGGATTTTCTACAAACCTGAACGTAATTGCTGTACAGGTCACACCCAAAGCCGTTTTACCCTTGACCTGTTTCGCACCCCCCAAAGTTAATCCTTTTATGTTGACAATCCGCTCCATCTTGCTGACAGCATCAAAGAATGCCGCAGCCTGATGGTAGGAACCAGATAATTTCAGAGCGACAGGAACCTCAGCATAAAAGCCCTTTATCGTTTCTTTTGCAGGATTGAAACGCAATATTTCCAGACCCTTATCCGTTGCAAGGTCACCAATACTGGTCAGCAAACTCGGGATT
>CAZQFI010000066.1:0-2284 GCA_964592545.1 uncultured Geobacteraceae bacterium | reverse complement strand
TGCCGTGTTTTTTCTCATCCAGTTTTCCCACAGAACAGGCAGATTCAGCCAGGAGCTGGAAGGTTTTGGGCTTGCCCGCTTCGATTAAATCGTCTTTATAGTAATGGTCCTCCCCTTTTTTGTTCAGAATTCCGATGTGGTTCCAATGGGAGATATCTCCACCACTCACTGTCGGCAAATATCCGGCAACGGCATGATAGCTGAACTGACCCCGCTGCCGCAGGTTCAGGATAGCGACACTGTCAGCATGTTTTTCCGGTTCGACGTTATCGACAAATGTCATCTCCAGATTGCCAAATAACGGCAATGGTGCTGACGTTGCCGCCGGTTTAAGGATCAGATAGTTCTTTTTAGGCAGATTGGTTCCGATATCGTCTATGAGACTTTGACAGGCGGCACAGATGGAAATCTGCTTACCGTGATTTTGTCGGGCATAGCGGGTGCCAGCATCGGCATCGGCGGGCTCTATCTGGCACAGGTGACAGACACCGTTCTGGCTGTAATCGGCTGAATCCATCGCCATGACCGGGGAACAGCCACTGGCAAACAACAGGTCAAACTTTTGCAGTTTGCGTTGTTCAAGATGGTCATTGAAGCGATCGAGGCAATCGCTGAAACGATTTTGCCCTAATTCCTGCTCGGTCATCGCACTCTGATAACTGAAGTTAAGGCTGATGATCCCGTTGAACTGGGTATAAAACCACTGCTGCAATTCAAGTTCAAACTCTGCCAACACCGATTTGACACGTTGCGTTGCGGGAACCAGCAGAATAAAGCGTCCCCCGGCATCCATAATTTTTGCAACCTCGTGCAACTCCAGTTTTTGCAGCAAATTCTGAACAACCGAATGGGTAATCATCTGAATATAAAAGGAGCGGGCACGAAACATCTTGGCAACCCCGGCAGCGTGGGATTTATCGATTCCAAAAATGTATTTCTGAATGCCCGATAAATCTCCCCCGACGAGGAGAAACTTTTTTTCGCTATCCCCTTTTTCTCCACAGGCAATTCCGGTTTCGTCCTGATACACTGCCAGTGCCTGCGCCAGTGCTGCTGTTGTCACAGAATGGTCGTACAGGGGAATATCGGGCATCGTCTTGTATGTACTGGAAGGGATACACCATGTGTATTTTTCCAGAAGCGCTGTGATGGACGCAATGTAGTGGCCGACACCAAAATTGGTGGGAACGTCTTTGAGTTCAGCCATAAATTGTTGAAACAGGGTGGCGTAGTCACTTTTTGCGGCGTCTTCACGCTTGACCGGAAAAGCGGCCTTGAATTTATCGATAGGAGCCAAATGGTGGTAGTGACGGTCTGTTGAATCAATGGCATCCCAGCTGATCTCTTTATCACCATCTCGCCCTAAAGTGATCTGATCAAAAATACTGACCAGCCGCGCTTTTTTATAATCGCCATCTTCGGGTTCCCCACTGATACGATCAGCACCGGCGGAAAGTCGATCCCCCATCTGGATTGCCAGCTCCAGCGGTTCATCAGCAGCGGGTTTGTGGTGTGCGGAGGCAAGACGTGCCAAATGTGAGCGTTGCCCTTCAAGCTCTGGTGGCAGGGGGAGATCGTTTTCAATAAAATAATCGGTATAGAGAACATGCAGGTAGCCCGGCCGACCCGTTTTAGGGTTGATCGGACAATAGCCGACATCGTCATCACTTTTGGGGCGACCAGCCCGCTGGGCAAACTTGCCAACATCGTGCAGCAATGCGCCAAGGACAAGGTACTGCAACTTCTCTGTTTTCATATTAAATCCCTCGTTCCAATAATTTTAGAAGTAAAAAATCCTGCTGGATATGCCATCAAAGCAACAACAACCATCAGGCCGGACTCCAGTGGAAATCAAAGTTACCCAGGCCGAAAGCTGTCTGTTTTCCCAGATGAAATTCACGACACAACTCCAGAAGAGGAAGATACTCCCCCAGACAACCCTGGTATGAGACAGAACCAGACATCCCCCCCATCAACATTTTGGCCTCCTGTCGATTGGAATATCGCTGCCAATCATACCAGGCAAGATCTTCAGAAAAAATTTCGATGTGTTTTGACCGCTCAACCAACCCCCGATAATCGAGTTCAGGCTCACCATCACCATACGCTTCAAATAACGCCGATATCCTGCGCAACATGGCTCGAACCACCAGGGAAAACGGGAGTTGAGCCTGCAGGTGATTCTCAAATTTGAGGCGCAGAGGTGTTTTCAGCAGGATCTCGAGAGTCCCTGTCTGCAGAGGAAGAGCAGGCTCTTCAAGTGTGATTTTTCTACTGCAGAAAT
>CAZQFI010000065.1:0-7835 GCA_964592545.1 uncultured Geobacteraceae bacterium | reverse complement strand
CCATGTACTATTGTACTAGTACATGAATGAAAACATAGGATATATCAGACATTTAGTCAATCATTTGCTGGCTCAGAGCACTCCGGAGGCGATGGAAAAAGCCCTTGGGGATCTGTTAACCGCCAGTGAATTCGAAGATGTGGCAAAGCGGCTGCAGATTATTGAGATGCTGGCAGAAGGGATTCCCCAGCGCCAGATTGCCGATCGGCTCGGTGTTGGAATTGCGACAGTTTCACGCGGCTCCAATGTCCTGAAGCAGCGCAAAGACACAAAATAAAAGCCCCTCAGGGACTCTGAGGGGCTTTTATAAATTTCAGTGCAGTTCTATATTTCCGGATGCGCTCAGTAGGCGTCGATATTTTTACTGAGTAACGATTGACGGGTCGGCTCCCCCTGGGAATGGGCCATACTCTCCAGAAGGACGTGTCCCCCGATCGCTGCCGTTTTCTTGACCAGGTCTTCCGCCGCTTTTCCATCGTGATGCCGGAAAGCTTCGAGCAGTTTCTCATGCTCGGCAACAGATATTTCCATCCGTCCACCAACGGAGAGGGATGCCATCCGCAAGCGGCTGAACTTCTGCCCCAGCTGAATAATTAACTCATAAAGTTTACTGTTGTTGGCCGCTTTTAAAAAGGTTTCGTGGAATTCGTGGTGAACCTTGTAGAAGGTTTTCACGTCCCCTTCGCTTGCCAGTTTTTTCAATTTTTCGTTGATTGATTCGAGTCTGGCCAATTCCTTTTCTGACAGATTCTGCGCCGCCAGTTCTGCCGCATAACCTTCAAGGATACTCTTGACCGCATAGTATTCCTGGACATCACGTTCTGACAATGCCGCAACAACAGCACCTTTACGTGGGATCACGGTCAGGTAGCCTTCTGACTCAAGTTGGCGAAAAGCTTCACGAATAGGGGTTCGACTGATACCGAACCTTTCAGCGAGTTCCGGCTCCGCAACTTTTTCCCCCGGTTTCAGATCCCCTTTCAGGATGGCTTCTCGAATTGTCTCCAGAATTTTTTCCCGTAGTGTTTGATGACGCTCAATCTGTTTCGTTTTCACAACACTTCTCCTCTTGGCTATAACAGGATTGTATACTGTATACACATGTTGTCAATCCTTATTTACACAACTCAAACAGTAACTATTAAAATTGGTGATTTCTTGTTTTTTCCCGGGGAGGCCGCTATCATTAACTGTTGCAACAGAGGAAAGCATGAATCCACTCAAAAAAATTAAATATTCCATTGTGACATTGATCATTCTGATCGGTGGAGGAACGCTCGGTTATGTCCTGATTGAGGATTGGGATGCCTTCGAGGCTCTCTATATGACCATCGTGACCTTATCAACCGTGGGATACAAAGAAATTCACTCTCTCTCGCATAACGGACAGATTTTTACGATGTTTCTGATCGTATTCGGAGTGGGTGCTCTGGCCTACACCGTCAGCTCTATGATTCAACTGATGGTCGAGGGGCAGCTTTATAAACTACTGGGGAGAAAAAAATTGTTAAAGCAGATCAGCAGCCTGCACGAGCACTATATTATCTGTGGATATGGCCGGATCGGCCGGCGCATCAGCCGTGAATTTGCATCCCAACCCATTCCCTTCATTGTCGTTGAAAACGATCCTAAACGCTGTGAGCAGCTCGAAAAAGATGGGCATCCCTATATTGAAGGGGACGCAACACAGGATGAAGTTCTCGAACATGCCGGTATTCGTCACGCCAAGGGATTGATTACCGGGGTGACCTCCGATTCTGCAAACGTCTTTATCACCCTGACCGCCCGGGGGATTAATCCGGATCTGTTTATTATGGCGCGCGCCAACGAAGAGGGGGCGGAAGTCAAATTGATCCGCGCAGGAGCCAACAAGGTCGTTTCACCCTACACAATCGGGGCGACACGGATGGCCCAGGCAATTTTGCGCCCGTCAGTGGTCGATTTTATCGATATCGCTATCGGCAGGGAGAGCATAGAACTGCAAATGGAAGAGATTGCTGTCGCGAAAAAATCAAAACTGGTTGGAAAATCGCTCAGTCAATCAGAAATCCGAAAAGAACTGGGACTGATTATTGTCGGCATCAAACACGATGCGCAGATGATTTTCAATCCATCGGCCAATACCATCATTGAGGCGGGACATATTCTGATCGCGCTGGGAGAATATCAGGATATCCAGAAACTCGAGATTATCGCTGCAAACGGGCATTCATGATGCGTTCCTCCCTCTATGTCTACACCCCGGCTCAATTGCTGGCTGCTCGCGTCCCGTTTCTTATCAACCGGAAACTTCAGCCCGAAGTCGCCTGTCAGGAGGTTCTCCTCGAAAAGCTCGATTTCTCCCGACTCGGCGACTGCGCCGACCAGCTACAGGAACAGGGACTCAGAACCACCCTTCATGCCCCCTTCGGTGACTTCAATCCCGGCAGCAACAAACGGAGAATCAGGAAGCGCTCCCAGCAAATTGCCGCTCAGTCACTGCAATTAGCAAAACAACTTCACGCACGGCGGATTGTTTTTCATCCCGGCCTTGAATATGGTGCAGACACAAAGAGGCTGAAACTCTGGCTACAGAATAGTCTCGATTTCTGGCCCGATTTTCTTGTCCAGGCCGCCGAAATTAACTGTATTGTCTGCCTTGAAAATATTTATGAAGGCTCCCCCGAAATTTTTATTGAGCTGCTTGAAACGATAAACTCTCCACAGATGGGGCACGTTTTTGATATCGGGCACTGGAATATTTTTTCGACCCGAAAGCTCATTGACTGGCTTAATTTAACCGAACCCTATCTGAAACATCTCCACCTGCATGATAATCACGGAGAGCGCGACGAACATCTCGCAATCGGACAGGGCTATGTCCCATTTTCGACCCTCTTCCAGTGGCTCAAAACCGTTAAAAATCGCCCCACCATGACCCTGGAAAATCATAATCTTCCCGACATTGAGATATCACTCAAAGCACTATCCCAATATTTTCCAGGGGATTGAATTCTGTCATCGGGAAACAAAAAAGCCTGCGACAGCTGAACTGTGCAGGCTTTTAAATTGAGGCGGGAAAACAAATCATAGTTTTTCGCCAACCGCCTTTTCGTGATGATCTCCCCGGGCGGAATAGCTCCACACATGACATTGCTCCAGACCATAGAGGAGCAGCCCTACCAGCAGAACAGCTAAAAAATTATCTGCCACCGCCCCGGAAAAACTGTAAAAAACAAAGAAAGCACTGCGATAACCAAGATGGTTCCAGTTATCGGCAGGGCGCCGATCACTCGCCATGGCAGTTAATGTCAAAACCGCTGACGAGAAGCAGTAAACGGCCAGAGCGATGGTGATCAAATATGCCGGCGGGGGACAACCGAGGAGTTGGCGAACCGGTTCTGATGAAACAGCAAAAAGGTTAAAGCTCTGATAGGTATGCGCGCCGATACAAACCAGAAGAAAACAGCTCAACTCCAACAAGCTTCGCGTTGGACCCCGCTGTAACCCTTCAACCACCGATTTTTCTTCCAGCTTTACGACTGATGCTGAACGATTATATCTGATCATCCCAACCTCCGTAAATGAATGGTAACGTTCTGTTAACCACATACATAGCATCACGTGTGCCAACCCTCAGAAAATAATTTTTCTTGCAATATCAATAAGATACAAGGCATCCCAAGGCACCGGTCCAGCCATACAAAAACAATATTCCTGTTCAGCAGGAATATTCCTGAACAACTGGAGTCAGAATAAAAAAACGGGCAGACCCATCACGGAATCTGCCCGTTCCTACAACGGGACGCGAATCTTAAAATCGGGATCAGGCGGCCATATGTCCCTCTTCAAGCGTCTCTTCTGCAGGTTCTTCTTCCGCATCTTCCCAACCCGTCCACATCGTTTTGATGTGTTCAGTCGGGGTGTGACCCAACGTTGCCAGGTAAATATGGGTCGGCAAAAATGCAACCAGGCCACATGCCAGAAGAAAATGGAGCCCTGCTAAAATCTTGAGGCCGCCGATCATAATAATCAGACCCCGCAATGGTTCAACGTTGGTCAGAAGGATTCCCGACAAGCTGACCAGCGGCATCATCACAAACATAATGGCGAGGTAAACCGATTTTTGCATCGGATTAAACTTGTTATCGGGTGTCGGATGATGGGGATTGTCCCACCCCAGAAAGTAGGTCAGAAAATAAAATTTGGCCTGGCGCAAAATTCCACTTTTCAGGTCCTCAACCTTTGGAACATAAAGATTCGCCATACTCCGGGTGACAAAAGTATAGTAGAAAAACCACAGCGAAAATGAAATTGCGACAACAAAACCAGCGGTATTGTGAAGATAAATTGCCGCTTTATAGCTCCCCAGAACACTGATGTATTCAGGAAAACGGATCTGGGCACCCGACACCATCAGAGTCACAATCCCGAAGGCGTTGAGCCAGTGCCAGATACGGACCGGGATCGGTTGCAGGTAGACTTTTTTTTCTTCAGCCATGATTATTCCCCTTTATGCTGTCTGTTTTTCCGGGTCAGGAAACGCAGAGTTCCATGACCAACGGGCATGATAAAACCGCCACAAATGATGATCAGTCCGATAATATTCATCGTGGCATTCCGGGTACTTCCAGTCATATAAAAGTTGGGGGTACCGTACAGGGTATCGAGAATCGCCCCTTCGTCGACAGTGACTCGACGATAAGAACCATCTTCTTGCGGCAGAGAAAGAACGCTGGTTTGCATCCGTCCCGGGCCGGCAGCATGACAATAGGTACAGTCATAGCGATTATCCAGAGTCGTTATATTGTGAGAGACCGAATCGGGAACCAGAGTGCCGGCAAGGTGGAGCTGCTTATACGCCGGATTGTGGTTAAAAGTCCGCAACTCTGCCAGGGAAACGTGGTCATCGCCATTAAGGTCGATCAAACTCTCAATCGACTTGTCGCCGCTATATTTTTTCAGATCTTCATAACTGGACAATCGGCCGGAACTCAGCTTTTTATCGGTCTTCTGGCTGATATTGAGCAACACCTCATAGCCCGCTGCTGAAGTGTGGCAGGTGATGCACGGAATTTTGGCCAAATGGAGATTTGCCTGTGGCAACCATCCTGAATGGCTTTCAAGGACGCCTGCTTCCTCATGACACTTCTGGCACTGCCGATCCATATCGGGGCCGGCCATCGACTCAATCCCCCGGGCCTGGTGCGGGTTGTGGCAATCGGTGCAGGTCGCATTATCAGCATGGGCAGAGTGACCATATTGCTCACCGACTTCATCGTGGCAATCGACACATGCCGACCTGGAAACCGCTTCGCCATCATCCGGATGCTCATCGGTTATCGATTCGTGACAGGTCACACACCCCATCTCTGAATGGGTCGTATCGCTAAACTGATCACCATCGATAAACAGCTCATCTCCGACCTCATCACGGTCGCTGTGGCAACTGAGACAATCGTCTGTCTCCATCGCATGAACCGATAAGGGCAAACCCGCGATCAGCAGAACCAGCCATAACCATTTATATTTATGATAGGTTTTCATAATTTCACCTTCACTTCAAGCGTTGCTGGCCGGTTAACGATGTCTCACCGGAACCGGTTTTGTCTCGTCCTCGCTGTGGCCGAAAAAGCCTTTAATAATTCCGTATGCCAAAGCAAAAACCGGAATTAACTGAAGAAAGATAATCAGGGCACAGACAGCCAGAAACAGATAAACCAGCATCATACTGTCATCTTTTCGGGCCCCTGCTTCAGCAAAAGCTGTTGTGACTGTGGCCAGAAAGAAAATACCCGGCAGACTTTTTTGAACTATTTTTTTCATGACTCGCTCCTCTATGTTGATTTTTATTGATAAAGTCCTCAGCTCATTGCCGGTTCAAAACCCTCAACGGCACATTCCACAGCGGAACGGAGCTCTTCGTTATCTTCCTGATTGTGGGGTTTCAGAGCATGGTAGAAGATGCCATCTTCCCGGACCCGCCGCAGGGTTTCCAGCGAGCTGTCGTCTGAAATCAGAATAATCCGTAAATTTTTATTACACTTGCGCATCAGTGCAATAACATCGACAGAGGCAATTTTTTCTTCAAAGGAGTCCCCCAAAATAACAATGGGCTCATGCTTCTGGACAATCTTGGCAATCGCGTAAGCGGCAGATGCCGTTGTTTCAACTTCAAAATGGGAATTTTCAAAAAAGTTGGCCAGTTGTTTACGCTCTTTGCTGTCTTTGTCGGCAATCAATATTTTGCGTGCTTTCATCTCATCAACTCCAATTCTGGCTAAAATTTCGCCGGATAACCGGGACACCTCGTTTGTTCCACCTCGCGTCATCCCAACAAAAGAAACCGCAGCCGGAAAAGCCTGCAGCCCACAAATTGCCCCGAAGAATAAAATCAGAAACTTCACCAGTGCACTCAGTCCCAAACCAACATCACAAAACATAAAGGCTCCGGCCACAATTGCGGCCAGAAGAATTGCCAATGCTCTCCAATAATTTTTTCTCTTCATACCCGGCTCCTCCTGCTCAATTTTTTCGCGACACCAACCTATAGAGCAACCCCCGTACCAACTTTAAAACTCTCCCTTTTATATTTTTTTATCTTGTAATATCAGGTGGTTATGTGTTTTTTAAAACAACGGCAGAGAAGAGATGTCGCCCTTTGGACCAAGAACATTCCTGTCAAACAGGAATGTTCTTGCCGGGCAGGAAGAAACATTGAACAAGGGGGGAAGGGAGAATAAAAAGATCCGTTAAAGACCTTTTTTAAAAGCAGACGCGGACTTTATCGTCTGAATGCGGATGTGATCGGGCAAATCGCGGGCAAAAAGGGTCTGGCGACGCTGTGCCATAATAAGCAATTGCTCGATGGTATTAACCAGCTCCCGGACATTTCCCGGCCACCGATACGCCTGAAGAACCTGCAGCAGCTCGGGAGAAAGACTTTTTGGTTCAAGGTGATGCGCCCGACAGTAGCGTTGAACACAAAAAGCAGCTAACGCCTCGACATCGTCACTCCGTTCACGCAGCGGGGGCAGTTCAATATATCCCCCTTGAAGACGGCTCAGTAAATCTCCCGAAAACTTTTCAGCTGTCACACTTTTTTCCAGATCAACACTGGTTGTTGCAACGGTTCGAAACTTATTGTCTCTGCCAAGGGTGCAGGATAATTCGCGTTGTGCCAGAGGGGAAAGATCATGAACCCCATCAAGGAGAAGGGTTCCGCTTTCGACAGCGGTCAGATATTCTTTCACGGACTGTTTCACACCGTGTTCCCCAAGCGAACCACATGGCAGGATGACAAACGGTAAATTTTTGCGCCGGCTGACTTTGTGGATTGCCTGCGCAAACACATCTTTCCCCGTGCCATGTTCCCCATAAATAAGGACCGGGTCAGCCGTTTCAGCCATCTCCCTGACCACACCCAAAGCAACCTGGACCCTTGAGTTTTCTGCAATGATCCCTGCCAATGCGGCGTTATCCAACACTTGAGACGCAACATTGGCTCTTTTGGACGGATCTGCGATAAAGCTCAGCTTCACCTCTGCAGGATCCGCTCCCGGCAAATCAACCTCGATCTTCAGCTTACCAGCCCGATCAGCAGAAAATACCGCCCCACCATCCTGTAACAGATTCTTCAGCAGACCCACAAATTCATTTGATTTGAATGTCTGAACAAATATCATCTCCACACCTCTCCTCAACAGCAGTGCACTCTTTCCCCACAGAAGAGATAAAAGCATTGTACGTGCCAACTCCTCCTCTTTTCAGAAACATCCCGGTCCTCCCCGTCAGGGGGTCATAACTCTGTGGAATGACAGAACAATAGAATTTAGGCGAGAGGAGATCTTTCGAGG